>JBBSSF010000748.1:0-1641 GCA_038242345.1 Hyphomicrobiales bacterium | reverse complement strand
GGCGTCGATCTGGTCATAGGCCTTGAAGGTCGCGCCGCCGGTCTTGGCCAGCACCTTCGTGATCGCAGCCGTCAGGGACGTCTTGCCATGGTCAACGTGACCGATCGTCCCGATGTTGCAGTGCGGCTTCGTCCGCTCGAATTTCTCTTTGGCCATGGAACGCCCTGAACGTTGCTCTTTCGATGGATCACGGAAGACGCCCGTCTCCGGGCGGCGGGGATCCCTATCCGGATTCGATTCAGTTCCGCATTCGGGACGCAGTCCGCCCACCATGCGGGCGCGGGCGTACATGTCCGCGCGCTCCTTTGCAAGCGCGGTTTCACGACACGGCGATGACAGGGCGCCGCGGGTCGCAGGCCCCGAGGGCTGGACAAGGCCTTCCGCGAGTGCGATTCCAGCCCGGACGGAACCCGCCGGACGCCCCGCCCGGCCGGCCCCGCGCCCGAGGAGATCCGTGGATGACCGAGCCCGAACCGTCCTTCGATGACGCGGACATCATCGGCCGAAGGCCGCGCCTGCCGCGGCTTCCGCTGCGTCTGATGCTGCCGAGCCTCGTCACCCTGCTCGCCATCTGTTCCGGGCTGACCGCCATCCGGATGTCGATCGAGGGGCGTTATGATTTCGCCATCGGCGCGGTGGTGCTGGCCGCCATTCTGGACGGCATCGACGGGCGTGTCGCCCGGCTGCTGAAGTCCACGTCCAAGTTCGGGGCCGAGCTTGATTCGCTCGCCGACTTCGTGAATTTCGGCGTCGCCCCGGCGCTGATTCTCTACGCCTTCGTGCTCGACCAGCTGCGCTCCTTCGGCTGGATCGTGGCGCTGGTGCTGGCCATTTCCGGCGCGCTGCGGCTGGCCCGCTTCAACGCGACGCTGGAGGATCCCAACCGGCCGCCCTGGACCTCGGCCTTCTTCGTCGGCATTCCGGCCCCGGCCGGCGCCCTGACCGTGCTGCTGCCGGTCTATCTCTGGCAGCTCGGCCTCATCGAGCCCGACCAGAAGGGCACCGCCATGGTGGTGGCGGTCTACACCCTCATCATCGGCTTCCTGATGGTCTCCAAGCTGCCGACGCTGTCGGGCAAGAAGCTGGGCCTTCGCATCCCGCGCGACATGGTGCTGCCGATCTCGGTGGTGCTGGTGCTGGTGATCGCGCTGCTCGTCAGCTACCCGTTCGAGGTGCTGACGGTGGGCACCGCCCTCTATCTCCTGACGCTGCCCCTGGGCTTCCGCCTCTATCGCCGCCGTCTGGCGGCCTGGAAGGCCGAGGAGGCGGCCGCGACGGGCAGCGACGGCTGAACCGGCACGCCGTCCACACTTTCCCCGGACACAGAAAAGGCCGCGCCCGGATGCCGGACGCGGCCTTTGTCATGGGAGCCGGAAAACGGGAGCCGGGCCGGAAACGGCTTCATACCAGGCGCACGAAGTGCTGACCGCACGTTAGCGCCTGAAGATCAGCAGATTTCTCATATGCCCCAAGGACATGAGAAATCTGCATCGGCATACCAGAGGATCCTTTTCAAGGACCTTTGGTATCAGGGCTTCCACTTCAGGAAGTTGCCGATGAGGGTCAGGCCCAGAGGCTGGCTCTTCTCGGGGTGGAACTGGGTGCCCACCAGATTGTCCCGGGCGACGACGGCCGTCACCG
>JBBSSF010000747.1:0-1647 GCA_038242345.1 Hyphomicrobiales bacterium | reverse complement strand
CGTTGGGATGTTTCAGCGCCTGCTCCGGCCCGGCGGTCGCCATGCGCTCCACCGGCCAGGTGCGGAAGGGCCCGCCCGAGGCGGTCAGAATCAGCTTCTCGACGGCCCCCGCATTGGCGCGCTCGAACACCTGGAACAGGGCGTTGTGTTCCGAATCGACCGGCAGCAGCCGGCCACCCGCCAGCGCCACCTCGGCCGTCAGCAGATCGCCGGCGCAGACGAGGCATTCCTTGTTGGCGAGCGCCACCGTCGTCCCGGTGCGCACGGCGGCCAGCGTCGGCTCCAGCCCGGCCGCACCCATGATGGCGGCAACCACGATGTCGGCCGGCATCGCCGCCGCCTCGATGGCCGCTGCCCGCCCCGCCCCGACGGAAATGCCGCTGCCGGCGAGAAGCTCGGCCAGCCGGGCGCCGCCGGCGGGATCCGCCGTCACCACCCGTTCGGGACGGAAGCGACGGGCGAGCGCGGCGAGCTTCTCCAGATTGCGGTGGCCGACCAGGGCCACCACCTCATAGCGCTCGGGCGCTGCCGCGATCAGATCGAGGGTGGAATCGCCGATGGAGCCGGTGGCGCCCAGAACCGTGATCCTGCGCCGACCGTCCGCGTCCACACCATCCATGATGCCGTCTCCTTCAGCGACCGAGCAGGCCGGCCCCGGGATCTCCCGGACCACCCAGCAGGAAAGCGAGCACCGCAGCCAGCAGCGCCGCCGCGATCAGCCCGTCCACCCGGTCCATCACGCCGCCATGCCCGGGAATGAGCCGGCCGGCGTCCTTGACCTTGAAGCGCCGCTTCAGGCCCGATTCAAACAGGTCGCCCAGAATGGAGACGACCGACAGCGCGCCGGACACCAGCGCCAACCGCACCGGCGCGGTCGATCCCGCCAGGAGCCCGGTGACGACACCGGCGCCGACGCCGAAGACAAAGCCGCCGATCGCCCCCGACCAGGTCTTGCCCGGCGACACCGCCGGCCACAGCTTCGGCCCCTTCAGGCGGCGCCCGACCACATAGGCGAGGATGTCCGTGGTCCAGACCACGGCGAAGATCAGTGCGATGAGACCGGTGCCATCTTCCGCCCGGCGCAGCAGCACCAGCGCCACCGATGGCAGCAGCGCATAGAGGGCGCCGCCAAAGGCGAGCCCGCGCCGGGTGGCGGCAAGGCCGGCAATCGGCAGGGCGAGGGCAAAAAGCAGAAGGCAGGCCGACAGCGGCGCCAGATGGAGGCCGCCGAGGGCGGACGCCGTGGTGACGGCGCCAATCATGGCGGTGAGGAAGCCGCCGCGGCGGATGCCGCAGATGTCCAGCCATTCCATCAGCACCAGGGCCGAGAGGGCGGCGACCAGGGCGGCGAAGGCCCAGCCGCCGAGCCAGACCACGCCGACCACGACCGGCACGAGGATGCCCGCCGAGAGGGTGCGCACGCCGGTCTCGCTGCGCCACCAGCCACCGGCCCTGGCGCCGGGCGTCGGGGGGGCCGTGCTCCGGGAGGTCGTCATGCGCTGGCCCCGGGTCCGAGACCACCGAAGCGGCGTTCCCGCCTGCCGAAGTCGCGCAACGCCCTGGCCAGGTGCTCCGCGCCGTAGTCGGGCCAGAGCACGTCCTGGAAGACGAATTCGGCATAGGCCGCCTGCCAGAGCAGGAAATTCG
>JBBSSF010000746.1:0-1647 GCA_038242345.1 Hyphomicrobiales bacterium | reverse complement strand
TGGTGTGGGGGGGCCGGCGCCCCCCCCCGGCTGGCCCACCCCGGGGGGGTCCCCCCCCCTCCCCCTGTTCTCCTCAAAAAACACGGGGGGGGGGGGGGGGGCTGCGCCGCCCGCTCGGGGGATCGGGGGCGGAGAGCCCCCGAAGGGATCAGACGCTGGCCGCCAGATCCCGGCCGGCGATGTAGCCGAAGGTCATGATTGGCCCCAGCGTGATGCCGGCGCCCGGATAGTTGCCGCCCATCAGGCTCGCCATGTCGTTGCCGACGGCATAGAGGCCGCCGATCGGCTGGCCCTCGCCATCCAGCACCCGGGCGCGGGCATCGGTGCGGATGCCGGCATAGGTGCCGAGATCGCCCAGATGCAGGCGGATCGCGTACCACGGGCCCTGATCCAAGGGCGCGATGCAGGCGTTCGGCGCGTCGGGATCGCCCAGATAGCGGTTGTAGACATTCTCGCCGCGA
Source organism: Hyphomicrobiales bacterium (assembly GCA_038242345.1). Lineage (GTDB taxonomy): Bacteria > Pseudomonadota > Alphaproteobacteria > Rhizobiales > Segnochrobactraceae > JBBSSF01. The sequence goes on along the minus strand of JBBSSF010000746.1, from coordinate 1,186 downwards.
TGGAAGTCCGGATCGACGCCGCGCCGGGCGTTGTCGTTGTAGCGCTTCACCGTCGCTTCCAGTCCGGCCGGGTCGATGCCGGCGACCTTCGCCAGCTCGGCCAGCGTCTTGCCCTTCAGGAGATAGCCGGAGCCGGTATAGATCGACGTCGGCATCGGGAAAGGTTTCGCGAAGCCCATGCCATATTTCCTGAGCGCCCGGTGATCGCAGATCATCCAGGCGGCAATCTCCTTCTCGTCGCGGCTGGTCTCGATCATGCCGACGCCGACATCGTGATAGGAGTTGCTTTCATTGACGAAGCGCTGGCCACGGCGGTTGACCGCAATGACGCCGGGCTTGTAGCGGTCGATCAGATGCGGGAAGACGCCGACCTTGCCCTTGCCGAGCGGCACCTGGGACACCGGGATCCACGCGGCGGCATTGGGCAGGGTCTCGTCGATGGTGGCGCCGACGGCTTCCAGCATGCGCAGGCCATCGCCGGTGTTACCCTCCGGCGCCGGCGAGACATGGCGCTCGCCCTTGCGGCCATGGGGGAAGAGCTTCGCCTGCCGGGCCGGATCCTGCGGGAAGCCGCCGGCCGCCATCACGACGCCGCGCCGCACGGTCACCACCTGCCGGCCGGCGGGCGTCGACAGCTCGGCGCCCGTCACCCGGCCAGCGTCGGTGATGAGGGAGAGGGCCCTGGTGCTGGTGCGGATGGGGATGCCGAGATCGAAGGCCGACTTCGCCAGCCGGGCGGCCAGCGCGTTGCCGGAGGTCAGCCGGGTGCCGCGGCGATAGAGCAGCAGCTCCTTCATGTGGCCGGTCAGGCGCTTGGCGACATAGATCGCCGATGTCAGCGACTTGGTGGCATTGAAGAAGTGCTTCACCTCGTTGCCGGAGTTGAACATCATGCCGACGAAGGTGATCGTGCGCAGCGGCGGCCGCAGGCGCTGGAATTCCTTGCCAAGTTTCGTGCCGTCAAAGGGCGCGGCCAGCACCGAGCGGCCGCCGGCGACGCCGCCCGGCGCCGTCGGGTGATAGTCCGGAAACTGCGGCGACGACAGGAAACGCACCTCGGACGTCTCGCGCTCGAAGAAGTCCAGCATCTTCGGGCCTTCCTCCAGGAAGGCTTCGGTCATTTCGGCGCGGTAGCTGTTGCCGGTCTCGCCCTGAAGATAGGTGCGCGCGGCCTCCTTGGTGTCGG
>JBBSSF010000745.1:0-1659 GCA_038242345.1 Hyphomicrobiales bacterium | reverse complement strand
GACCGCACCTTAGCGCCTGAAGGGCAGCAGATTTCTCATATGCCCCAAGGGCATGAGAAATCTGCATCGGAATACCAAGGAGTCCTCTTCGAGGATCTTTGGTATAAAACGCCGACAGATCCGCGAGCCGGGGCCCTCCCCGGCTCGTTCCGTTTCAGGGAGGCCCCGCCATTTCAGGGACGTGCCGGCCACACCCACGCGCCTGAAAAGCCGCGGATTTCCCATAGGCCCCAAAGGCATGATACCAGGCGCACGAAGTGCTGACCGCACCGTACGCCTGAAGAACAGCGGATTTCTCAGATGCTCCAATGGCATGAGAAATCCGCAGCGGAATACCAAAGAGTCCTCTTCGAGGATCTTTGGTATGAGAAATCCGCGGCGGAATCGCAAAGGATCCTTTTCAAGGCCCTTTGGCATCACTGCGCGGTGGCGCCGGCCACCAGCCGCACACGGCCGATCTCGCGTCCGCTCTGGAGATCGACGATCACCAGGGAGCGGACACCGGCCTCCTCCACCACCAGGGCGGCACGGTTGCCGTCTAGGCTGGCGGAGACCAGAGTGGTCCCGGCGGGAACGGGAAGGCGGATTTCGGCGGCCGTCGGCGCATTGGCGCCACGATCGCGGTTGACCACCCGCCACAGGATCACCGAGAACACCGCCAGAAGACCGACGCCGAAGATCAGGCCGGACACCAGCGCGAGCCGGCGGAGCTTGGCCACCAGCGCTTCCTGCGCCGGGGTGAGCGGCTTGTCGTCAACGTCGTCGAGAGAGGGCTGAGCCATGAAGAAACGTACCGGAAAGAAGGGCGCGGGCCCGAAAGGGGTCGCCGTCGTCGACCCGCATGGCCAGTCGGCGATGATGTTCGACCTCTCCGCCGGCGACTGGGACGACGAGGAGGAGCCGGACGAGGAGGCCGCGGCCCCCGCACGGCCGGCCTTCCGCGTCCGCAAGGCGACCGGGATCGAGGCCGGAACCGACCCCGAGGACCCGGACGTGTTCCTGCCCGGCGTGCCCCGCGATCCCGTTCTCGCCGATGCGGAACCGGACGAGGAGGAGGACGCGGACGAACCCGACGCCGGAGAGGACGACGGTCCGGACGAGGACGAGGCCAACGACGCGGACGGCGACATGACCGGCGACGCGCTTCCCGGAGACACCGGGGACAGCGACGCCGGGGAGGAAGACGAGGACACGGCGGCCGACCGACCGCTCTCCGGCCCCGTGGAGGTTCTGGTCGGCCCAGACGACGCAGGGCGCCGGGTCGATCAGGTGCTGGCCGGGGCCGTGCCGTCGCTCAGCCGGTCCCGCATCCAGGCGCTCGTCAAAGACGGGGCGCTGACCGTCGGCGGGCGGACGATAGGCGAGCCGAACCGGCGGGTCAACGCGGGCGACCGGCTGGTGCTGGTGGTGCCCGAGCCCGAGGACGCGACGCCGCTTGCCGAGGACATTCCGCTGGCGATCGTCCACGAGGATGCGTCGGTCATCGTCGTCGACAAGCCGGCGGGCCTCGTCGTCCATCCGGCGCCGGGCAATTTCTCCGGCACGCTGGTGAACGCCCTGCTGCATCATTGCGGCGACAGCCTCTCGGGCATCGGCGGCGTGCGCCGGCCCGGCATCGTCCACCGGCTGGACAAGGACACCTCGGGACTTCTGGTCGTT
>JBBSSF010000744.1:0-1667 GCA_038242345.1 Hyphomicrobiales bacterium | reverse complement strand
TAACGAAACTCGATCGAAAGCAAGCCCCCTCCTGTTCCCGGACGGGCGGGCGGTCGCAGCGGGGCCGGCGCAGCCGGGGCGCGGCCCGGGACCGCATGGCCATCCCCCTTGCATCGCGGCGCCAATGCGCCGACCTTCGGCCCCGGCCGGACCGGCCGGACGCAGGCAGGAGTGCGCGCATGACGGGGGGACTTCAGGACGGGCGGATCTTCCTCGGGGCCGAGACCGGGGCGGGACAGCCGGAGCCGGCCTTTCTCGACCTGCGCTTTGCCAACCGGCACGGGCTGGTGGCCGGAGCGACCGGCACCGGCAAGACGGTGACCCTCCAGGCGCTGGCGGAAGGCTTCTCGCGGGCGGGCGTCGCGGTGCTGGCCACGGACATCAAGGGCGATCTCTCCGGCATCGCCGCCGCCGGCACGGACAAGCCGGTCTTCCGCGCCCGCGCCGAGGAAATCGGTCTGGGCGCCGGCTGGCAGCTGCGGGCGAGCCCGACCATCTTCCTCGACCTGTTCGGCGCCGTCGGCCATCCGGTGCGCACCACGGTCTCGGAGATGGGGCCGCTGCTCCTCTCCCAGCTGCTGTCCCTCAACGACGTCCAGTCCGGCGTGCTGTCGGTGCTGTTCAAGGTGGCCGATGACGAGGGGCTGCTGGTTCTCGATCTCAAGGACCTGCGCGCCCTCCTCGCCCATCTGGCCGAGAATGCCTCCGACATTTCCGCCCGGTACGGGCAGGTGAGCAAGTCGTCCATCGGCGCCATCCAGCGCGCCCTGCTCGCCTTCGAGGCCGAGGGCGGCGACCGCTTCTTCGGCGAGCCGGCGCTGGCGGTCTCCGACCTGCTGCGCACCACCCTCGACGGCCAGGGCGTCGTCAGCCTGATCGACGCCACCCGGCTGATGACGACGCCACGGCTCTATGCCGCCTTCCTGCTGTGGCTGCTGTCGGAACTGTTCGAGACCCTGCCCGAGGTGGGCGATGCCGACCGGCCGAAGCTGGTGCTGTTCTTCGACGAGGCGCATCTGCTGTTCGACACCGCGCCGCCGGTGCTGATCGAGCGCATCGAGCAGGTCGTGCGGCTGATCCGCTCCAAGGGCGTCGGCGTCTATTTCGTCACCCAAAACCCGCTGGACCTGCCCGACAGCGTGCTCGGCCAGCTCGGCAACCGGGTGCAGCATGCGCTGCGCGCCTTCACCCCGCGCGACCAGCGCGCCGTGAAGGCCGCTGCCGACACCTTCCGCCCCAACCCCGCCCTCGACACCGCCCGGGTGCTGACCGAACTCGGCGTCGGCGAGGCGCTCGTGTCGACGCTGGAGGGCCGGGGTACGCCCTCCATGGTGCGCCGCATCGCCATCCGCCCGCCCGAGGGGCGCGTCGGGCCGCTGACGCCCGAGGAGCGGCAGGTGCTGATCGCCCGCAGCCCGCTCGCCGGCCGCTATGACACGCCGGTGGACCGGGACTCCGCCTATGAGCTGCTGGCCGGCCGCGCCACCGGCAAGGCGCCCGGCCCCGATGCCCCGACCGGCGCGCCGGGGACGCCGGCGCCCCAGCAGGGCGGGCTTGGCGATCTGGCCGACGGTCTCTTCGGCACCCGCGGCCGCGGCCGGCTCACCACCGGCCAGCGGGTCGCCCGGGAGGTGACACGCACCATGGCAAGCGAGATTGCCGGGGCC
>JBBSSF010000743.1:0-1671 GCA_038242345.1 Hyphomicrobiales bacterium | reverse complement strand
TGATCGAAGGCCCCGGCCATGTTCCCATGCACAAGATCAAGGTGAACATGGACAAGCAGCTGCGCGAATGCGGCGAGGCACCCTTCTATACACTCGGCCCCCTCACCACGGATATTGCGCCGGGCTATGACCACATCACCTCCGGTATCGGTGCGGCGATGATCGGATGGTTCGGCACGGCGATGCTGTGCTATGTCACGCCGAAGGAACATCTGGGCCTGCCGGACCGGGACGACGTGAAGACCGGCGTCATCACCTACAAGATCGCGGCCCACGCCGCCGACCTTGCCAAGGGCCACCCGGCGGCGAAGATCCGCGACGACGCCATGTCGCGCGCCCGCTTCGATTTCCGCTGGATGGACCAGTTCAACCTGTCGCTGGATCCCGATACCGCCCGCGCCTTCCATGACGAGACCATGCCGAAGGAGGCCCACAAGGTCGCCCATTTCTGCTCCATGTGCGGGCCGAAATTCTGCTCGATGAAGATCACCCAGGATCTGCGGAAAGAGGCCGCGGCGCTCGCCGCCGACGGCATGGCCGAGAAGTCCCGGGAATTCCTGTCGGGCGGCGCGGCGCTCTATGTTCCGGCAGCGGAATGAGCGGACCGGAAATTGCCGTCATCGGGGCCGGCGCTGCCGGCCTCGTCACGGCGCTGGCGCTTGCCGAGCGCGGCGCCCGGGTCTCGGTGTTCGAGCGCGGGCACACCCTCGGGGCGGGGGCGGCCTCGTGGCTGGCCGGCGGCATGCTCGCGCCCTTCATCGAGCGCGAATGCGCCGAGGAAAGCATCGAGGCCCGCGGCCAGCTGGCGCTTTCCTGGTGGACGGCGCGCTTTCCCGATCTGGTCACCCGGGCGGGCAGCCTCGTCGTCGCCCCGCCGCGCGACCGGCCGGAGCTGGAGCGCTTCGCCCGCCGCACCCGGGCGCATCGGGCGCTCGATGCCGCCGGGATCGCCGCGCTCGAACCGGCCCTCGGGCACCGCTTTCCGGCCGGGCTGTTCTATCCCGATGAAGCCCATCTGGATCCCCGCGCGGCCCTCTCCGCCCTCGTCGCCCGCATCCGCGGCCTTGGCAGCGGCGTGCACTTCGAGGTGGCGGCGGATCCGGAGGCGCTCGCCCGCGGGGACCGCTTCCGGGCCGTCGTCGACGCGCGCGGTCTTGCCGGCCGCGACCGGCAGCCGGCGCTGCGCGGCGTCAAGGGCGAGATGGTCGTCGTCCACGCGCCGGGGGTCACGCTCTCCCGGCCGGTGCGGCTGCTGCATCCGCGCCTGCCGCTCTATGTCGTGCCGCGGGCCGATCACCGCTTCATGATCGGCGCCAGCATGATCGAGAGCGAGGACGCCGGCCGCGTCTCGGTGCGCTCGCTGGTCGAGCTGCTGAACGTCGCCGTCACCCTGCATCCCGCCTTCGGCGAGGCCGAAGTGCTGGAAACCGGCGCCGGCGTGCGGCCGGCATTTCCGGACAACCTGCCCCGGGTGATCGCCGACGGGCCGGTCGTCCGGGTCAACGGGCTGTATCGGCACGGCTTTCTCATGTCGCCGTGGATGGGGGAGGAGGCGGCCGGCGTCGCGCTTCGGGGGCGTTGGCCCCCCCTCCCCCCGGGGGGCCCCGCCGCCCCCACCCGCCACGTTTGCAGGGCGCGAAGGGGAGCGGGGCGGGGCCCCCCCGGGGGCCG
>JBBSSF010000742.1:0-1678 GCA_038242345.1 Hyphomicrobiales bacterium | reverse complement strand
GGCTCCCTTCGCAGGAGCGTGCGTTCGGGCGCGACCCTAGCAGATGAGGATCGCGGCGGCGCATTAACAATCGGAAAAGATGCGGTCACGGTTTCGGATGGACCCCGACCCCGTTTCCTCCTGCCCGGCAAAGGCGGCGCTTTTGGGACCGGCCGGAGCGGAAAAGCCGGGGCATCCCCGAGGCGCCGATGCAAGGGCTATAGAGCACGTCTCCGGCCGGTGCACCCGGCCGCGGGGGGAGGGAGAATCATGCCGGCACTTCTGGTGATGGGCGTTTCCGGCTGCGGCAAGAGCCGGATCGGCGCGGCGGTCGCCGTCCGCACGGGCGCCCGCTTCATCGAGGGCGACGCCTTCCACCCGGCGGAAAATGTCGCGACGATGAGCGCCGGCATTCCGCTGGAGGATGCCGACCGGGCCGGCTGGCTCGTGCGCCTCGGCGCCGAGATGGCGGCGGCGCTGGCGGCGGGCGACCCGGTGGTGCTCGCCTGTTCGGCGCTGAAACGGGCCTATCGCGATGTCCTGCGGGCAGCGGTGCCGGATCTGGCCCTGATCTTTCTCGATCTGCCGCAGGAGGTGGCGCGGGCCCGGGTGGCGGCGCGGCCGGACCATTTCATGCCGTCGAGCCTTGTCCCCGGCCAGTTCGCGACGCTGGAGCCGCCCCGGGACGAGCCGCGGATGCTGCGTCTCGATGCGACACGGCCGGTGGCGGATCTGGTCGAGGCGGCGGCGGTCTGGTGGACGAGGGGGTGAGCGGGGCTCAGAACACCTGCTTGACGGCAACGACGGCCAGCGCCACGGCGATCACCCACAGCGCCACCCGGCCACCGCGGGTGCGGCGCGCCTCGGCATCGGCGATGGCGTTCACCGTTTCCTTCGACAGCTCCACCCCGGGATCCGGGCTGTTGGAAAGACGGTGGGTGATGCGGAGCGACCGGTCCACCAGCATGGGCAGATCCATCATCAGCCGGGTGATGGCATCGGCGCCGGAGCCGGCGGCGGCCTTGATGCGGCCGGCCGGGCCCAGACGGTCCTGGATCCACGCGCGCACCACCGGCTCGGCGGTCTTCCACATGTCCAGTTCGGGATCGAGGGTGCGCGCGACGCCTTCCACCACCACCATGGTCTTCTGGAGCAGGATGAGGCGCGGCTGGGTGCGCATCTCGAACAGGTCCGTCACCTCGAACAGCTGGGTGAGGAGACGGGCCATGGAGATTTCGTTGGCGGTCTGGCCGCGGATCGGCTCGCCGATGGCGCGGATCGCCTGGGCGAACAGGTCGACATCCTGGGAGGCCGGCACATAGCCCGCCTCGAAATGCACCTTCGCCACCCGGGCATAGTCCCGGGTGATGAAGCCATAGAGGATCTCGGCAAGGAAGCGCTGTTCCTCGGCATTCAGCCGGCCGGTGATGCCGAAATCCACCGCCACCAGCGCGCCGTCACTGGCCACGAACAGGTTACCCTGGTGCATGTCGGCGTGGAAGAAGCCGTCCCGCATGGCATGGCGCAGGAAGGACTGGATCACCACTTCCGACAGGTGCACCAGATCATGACCGGCGGCCCGCAGCTGCTCCACATCGGTCAGCCGGATGCCGTCGATCCACTCCATGGTGAGGATGGTGCGGGCGGTGCGGCGCCAGTCGACGCCGGGCACGCGGAAATCGGGATCGTCGGCGATGTT
>JBBSSF010000741.1:0-1679 GCA_038242345.1 Hyphomicrobiales bacterium | reverse complement strand
CGGTTCCGCCCGCCGCCCCGCCGCCTGTGGCCCCGCCGTCCGCGGGGGCCCCTGCCCGCAGTGCCCCGGACATCTTTTCCGGCGCGCTGCGGCCGGAGGACCGGCCGGTGCCGGGCCGGCGCGACCCGCCGCTCTCCGCCCCGGCCGAGGCGCCGCGGCTGCGGGCCCTGCCGCCGGAACAGGATATGCAGCCGTCCGGGCCCGCCGCCGGCGCGCCGCCGATCCCGGAGGAGACGCTGCCGCCGGAGCCCGGTCACCCCGCGCCGGACCCGACACTGCGTCTGGTGGTCCGCGGGCTGCTGCGCATGGCCGAACGGCGTCTGCGACGGGTGCCGCTGCGGCCTGCCCTGATTGGCGCGGGGTTGCTCGTGCTGCTTCTCGGCGGGCTGTGGCTCGCCACCAGCCCCTCCCCGGGACCGGCGCCCGAGGCGCCGCAGACGGCCGCCACCACGCCAGCCGATGAGGCCAAGCCCGATTCTCCCGGCATCCGTATTGGCACGGTGTGGACGCGGGTTCCCGTCGCCGTGGTCGATGGCAGCGGCGGCAGGGTAACGGCCACCGGCCCGTTCCGCCTGCGGGTGGACGGGCAGGTCTACACCATGGCCGGCGAGGCAATGCCGATCCTTCCCGTCGAGCCCGGCTCGCGGGTCGAGGCCCGCGCCATTTCCGGCACGGTCACCCTTACCCTGACGCCCTGAACCGGGGTGCCGCGCCGGCCGCTCAGCGCGTGAGGGCGCGGGCGGCGCCGTCGATGCCGGAGAGCGTCAGCGGATACATGCGATCGCCGATGAGCTCGCGGATCATGGCGATGGAGCGGGTGTGGGCCCAGCGGTGCTCGGGCTCCGGATTGATCCAGGCCAGATGGGGATAGATGCCGGCGATTCGGGTGAGCCAGGTCGCGCCGGCCTCCTCGTTCCAGTGCTCCACCGAGCCGCCGGGCATGGCGATCTCATAGGGCGACATGGTCGCATCGCCGACGAAGACGATGCGCGTCTCCGCCGGCAGCCGGTGCAGCACCTGCCAGGTCGGGATCCCCGACGACTGGCGCCGGCCGTTCTCCTTCCACACCACCTCATAGGGGCAGTTGTGGAAGTAGAAATGCTCAAGCGCCTTGAATTCCAGCCGGGCGGCGGAGAACAGCTCCTCGACGATCTTCACATGATCGTCCATGGAGCCGCCGACATCGAGGAACAGCGCCACCTTGATGGCATTGCGCCGTTCCGGCCGCATCTTGACGTCGAGAAAGCCCTGCTTCGCCGTCGCGCCGATGGTCTCGGGCAGGTCCAGCTCGGTGCCGGCACCCTCGCGGGCGAAGCGGCGCAGCCGGCGCAGCGCCAGCTTGATGGCTCGGGTGCCGATCTCCACCGTGTCGTCGAAATCGCGGAATTCGCGCTTGTCCCACACCTTCACCGCGCGCCGGTGCCGGCTGCCGTCCTGACCGATGCGCACGCCTTCCGGGTTGTAGCCATAGGCGCCGAAGGGCGAGGTGCCGGCGGTGCCGATCCACTTGTTGCCGCCCTGATGCCGACCCTTCTGCTCCTCCAGCCGCTTCTTCAGGGTTTCCATCAGCTTCTCGAAGCCGCCAAGCGCCTCGATCTGGGCCTTCTCCTCCTCGGTCAGGGTCTTTTCGGCCAGCTTCCTCAGCCATTCCTCGGGGATCTCGGCGGCCAGCGCCTCCT
>JBBSSF010000740.1:0-1680 GCA_038242345.1 Hyphomicrobiales bacterium | reverse complement strand
GTCGGCGGCGCAGGTCGCGGCCATGCTGGACCAGTCGGCGCAGTCGTCGGCGGAAATCACCCGCTCCTCCCAGCTCCAGGCCGAGACATGGGGAAAATCTGCCGGCGAAGTGGCGCGCCTGACTGAGCGATCCCGGCTGTACGCCGAGTATGCCAGGCAGGGGGTGACCGTCACCACGGAGCTTGCCGGTCAGATCGAGCGGGCGGCGGATGCTTCCGGCCGGGCTGCCGATGCGGCCGACAAGGCCAATCGCGCCCGGCAGGCGCCGTTGACGGCCCGCGGTGATGCGCTGGCACTCCAGTCGATCTATGCGCGCAGCGCGGAAGAGCGGGCCAGGATCGCCGAACAGCAGATCATGCTTGAGGAGGCTCGGGCTGGCCGGCCGACGCAAACCCCGGAAGTCGCAGCGCGCATCAAGGCGTCCAGGGACCAGATCTATGCGCAGGCGAACGTGGCGGCTCGGGACGCGCTGGAACAGGCCCGTCTCGGGGCGGCAGCGGCCGGCGGGCGCGGTCTGGCCGGCGAGGTCTCCCAGATCAACGCCAAGTATGACGCGCTGATCCGCGGGGCCAAGGGGGCGGCCGATGCGGTGCGCGATTACAATGCCGCGCGCCAGATCGAAATCGACATGGCTACCCGGGCGGCTTATGCCAACCCGCTGGAACAGTCGGACCAGCAGACCCGGGAGCAGATCGCGGCGACGCGGCTTCAGGCGGCGAGCTTCGGCCAGAGCGCGGAGCAGGTCGCCTATCTCGCCGAGAAGACCAAGCTGGAGAACGAGTATGCCCGGTCCGGGATCACGCTTTCGCGCGATCTCGCCGATGCGATCGAAGCCCGTGCGCGCGCGGCCGGACGGGCGGCCGGCGAAACCGACCGCCTGACCAAGGCACAGCAGGACGCCCAGCGTGGGCTCGACGAGTTCCGCGGCACAGCCTCGTCGGCCATCGAAGCCCTATTCCGCGGCGACAAGGGCGGCATTGCCGACGCCTTCGAGAGCTACGGCCGCAACATCCTTGTCCGCACCGCGAGCGAGGGACTATTCGGCAAGGAGGGCGAGGCCGGCGGCGGGATGTTCGGAGGGCTTCTCGGCAGCGCCTTTGGCGTCACCGGCAAGCGGGGCGAGAGCGCACAGAACCCGCTCTATGTGCAGCCGGTCAACGGAAGCCTCGGCGTTCCCGGGGGGCCCGGAACCGGCTCCCCCTACATGGGGGGGCTGTCTGGCCTGCCGGGGATGGGCGGCGGCGACATGGCCAGCGTGCTGGCGCTGTCGCAGCGGAACACTGGCCTCACCGAGAACACGGCGGCCGGCGCCATCAATTCGCTGCTCTCCGGGTCAGGGACGGCACAGCTCGACGCCAAATCGCAGGCGTGGTGCGCGGCCTATGCCAATGCGGTTCTGATCCAGGCTGGCTATGCCGGCACCGGCAGCAACATGGCATCCAGCTTCCTTGACTGGGGGCAGGCCACGAACAGCCCGAAGGCCGGCGACATCGTCAACCTGAAGAGCGACTATGGCTCTGGTCATGTCGGCTTCTTCCAAGGGTACGATTCGCGCGGCAACGTGCTGGTTCACGGCGGCAATCAGGGCTACGGCCGAAACGATGACGGCATCGGTACCGTCTCTTATCCATTGTCGCAGGTGCTCGGGTACCGGACGGCGGCGGGCGGCGGCATCGGCGG
>JBBSSF010000739.1:0-1680 GCA_038242345.1 Hyphomicrobiales bacterium | reverse complement strand
GGGCAGGCTGGATCACCGCATCACGGTGCAGCGGGCGACCCACACCGTGAACGACTTCGGCACCCCGGTCCTGACCTGGACGGACCTGGCGACGCTCCGGGCCCAGGTGGTCGAGGGCAGCACCGAGGAGTTCTTCCGCGACTTCGGCGCCAGCGAGGAGACGGCCATCGTGTTCCGCACCCGCTTCCTTGCCGGGATCACCACGGCCGACCGCGTGCTTCATGGCGGCGCCCCCTTCGACATCAAGGGAACGAAGGAGATCGGCCGGCGGGCCGGGCTCGAGATCCGGTGCGCGAGGGCGGAATGAGAGGCCGGAAGCCGCATCTGCGGCTCGTGGACGATGCCGTCTCCGGCAGTCCGCCGCCGCCGTCGTGGATGGCCCCCGCCGCGCAAGCCGAGTGGCGCCGGGTGGTTCCGGTGCTGGTGGAGCGCCGCATCCTGACCGTCGCCGACTATGGATCGCTCGAGAATTATTGCGTCCTCATCGGCCGGTCCCGCGAGGCCGAAGCCGCGCTCCAGTCCGAAGAGGATCCGGAGATCCTGATGAAGTGGGCGCGCCTTCAGGACAAGGCCATGTGCTCGGCCCGGCTTTACGCCAACGAACTCGGCCTCACCCCGGTCTCCCGTTCCCGGCCGGCCATTCAGGAGGACGACGATGCTGATTCCCTCCTGGATTGACGATGGCTCCGAGATCCCGGACCCGTTCGGCTATGGCGAGCGGGCGGTTCAGTGGCTGCGTAAGCTGAAACACCCGAAGAACCCGGCCCCCGGCCACCCCTTCCAGCTTGATCCCTGGCAGGAACGGATTGTCCGCCGGATCTATGGGCCCCGGAACCTGGACGGCACCCGCATCGTGCGGCGCGTGGTGCTCCTCCTGCCGCGCGGCAACCGCAAGACCAGCCTCAGCGCCGGCCTCACCCTCCTGCACCTCATGGGGCCGGAGCGGCTTCCGGGCGGGCTCATCGTCTCGGCAGCATCGGCCCATGAGCAGGCAAAGGAACTCTACAACGAAGCCGCGTCGATCATCCAGAATGACAAGCGGCTCGGCAAGCATCTGACGATCCGGGATTATACCTCGTCCATCACCTTCGGCGCGGAGCGGTCCCGTTACATCGCGGTTGCCTCCGACGGCAAGACACAGCACGGCAAGACCCCGAACGTGGTGATTGCCGACGAACTGCATGTCTGGGAAGGCGCGGCCGGGCGGAAACAGTGGGAGGCCCTCGACAGTGCGCTGGTGAAGACCGCCACCCCGCTCCTCATCGTGGCGACCACCTCCGGCCGGGGACAGGAGAACCTCGCCTGGAAGACGGTCGAGTACGCCATGAAAGTGCAGAAGGGCGAGATCGAAGACCCGGCGACGCTGCCCGTTATCTTCATGGCCGAGAAGGAAGACGACTGGCGCGACGAACGGGTCTGGCATGCGGTCAATCCCGGCATGGCCCATGGCTATCCCAACCTCGACAGCTTCCGCGACAAGGCCCGGAAGGCGATGGTCTCGCCCTCCGACCGGGAGGGCTTCCAGCAATACAATCTGAACCTGTGGCTGGATCACAGCGCCTCGCCCTTCGTGGACATGGCCGTTTATGACGCCGGGCGCGGGGAAGTGGACCTCCTCGATCTCGAGGCCGAACAGGTTCCGTGCTGGCTCGGGGTGGACCTCTCGAGCAATTCCGACCT
>JBBSSF010000738.1:0-1686 GCA_038242345.1 Hyphomicrobiales bacterium | reverse complement strand
TCAGAGGCTCAATGAGGCGATCGCCGCGGGATTTTACCCGTGCGCCCCGGAGACTGTCGCCGGTCGGGCGCGGTCCTTCGGGGTGAACGACCTTCTGGCTCTCCGGGTTTATGGTCACCTCCTGCTTGATGGGGTGACGCCCCGCCACGCCGGCCATTCCGCATGTCAGCTCCTCGGTTTTCTTGAGGAGTTCCCTGATACCGATCATGTGCTGGAGATTGTTGCGGACTTCGGCACGATTCGTGGCCCGGGGAAATGGATCCGTCCCGAAACATTTGCCCAAGCCGGTGGCGTTATCAGCGATCGGGCGATCATCTATGTGAGGGACTGGTATCTGCTGCCCATGCGCGAGGCAATTCTTCGTAGGCTTTGGGAGAGGAAGCGGGGCCGAAGCCCCGCCATCCCATGTCACGAGGGCAGGCGATCGAAGCCGGCGAAGAACCCGACGGCCCGCGTCACTGCGGTATCGGTCCCGGTGGCCGACAGATCCACCGCGGAGTTCAGGCGCACATAGCGCTTGGCCGAGCCGAGGAAGACGCCGATTTCCAGCTCCCCGGCCGCCGTGCTGCCGCCGGACGCGCCGGTGGCAACCACGGCATAGGTCGCGGTCTGGTAATCGGCCCAGGTCGATCCATCATCGGAGTGCTGGACGGCATAGCCGATGGAGAGCGTCTTGCCGCTCTGAAGCGTGGCATCATAGAGCACGCCGGCGGCAAGAGCCTTTGGCAGACCGGAGGATGCGAAGGCAAAGCGGTCGATGGTGGTGCCGGTGGTGGTCGTGGAGTCGCCGGTGCCGGCAGCAACGGCAGAGGCCGCCGCCCCGAGGCGCTTGAGCACGCCGAGCGACCCCACATCGCGCTGAAGGACGATGTCGGACATGAGGATGATCCTGTCGTGAGAAGGGGAAGGGACCGGACAATGCCGGCCCCGTCATGATCAGTTGATGGCCGGGGCCCAGCGCACCGCCTGGATCACGGCGACCGCCGCATCGTGGCGGAGCTGGTGGTCGTGCTCGGAGATCGCCCGGATCAGGGTCTGGTCCGCGGTGAAGGCCGAAACGGTTGCGCCGGCGGAGTCGATGTAGGTGCCCTCGCGCGACACGGCCAGCTCCAGCTGCATCGAGTCGAGCAGCAGATCCTCGGTCATCTCAACGAGGAAGACGAAGGACAGATCGGTATTGGAGCTGTCCGCATTGCGGTAGTTCGTGCCGATCTGGGTCGTCGTGAAGACGGGATAGCCGAAGAGCGTCCCCTTCATCACCTCGTCCCGATACGGATAGAGGCCGAGCGAGTTCTGCACGTTGAGGAAGTAGTTCTTCGTGCGCGGGTTCATGAACCAGACGCGCTTGCCGTCCGGAACGTTCGCCGCATCCAGCCGGTTGATCGCGCCGCCCATTTCCTGCGCCACGGTCGTGAGCGTATAGGTCTGGTTGGCCGTGATGAAGTTGCCGCCGGTCGAGTTCGCCGGGTCGGTACCGTTGACGGCGAAGGTCGAGTTCCCGGACGTCGACCAGACGCCGACGGTGCCGTTGTTCTTGGCAACCCACCCGTTGGCGAACGACAGATAGCCGCGCGGGGTGTCCTGCGTGCCATCGCCCATCAGGAAGGCGAGATCCTCGCGCAGGCCGATGACGCGCACCAGATCATCGCGCACGAAGGCATCGATCGCGGGGTTGGCATAGCGCAT
>JBBSSF010000737.1:0-1689 GCA_038242345.1 Hyphomicrobiales bacterium | reverse complement strand
CCCGGGTGCTGGCGACCGGCACCACGGCCACGGGTATCTGGGCGCTGGTGTAGCCCCGTCCCGATCCGCCCCCGACCACCCTCCTGCGCCCGCCCCTCCGGCGGGCTTTTTCATATCGGAGACTTCCCATGACCTTCGACAAGCCGCGCCGCGCGGTCTCGCGCGTGTTCCTGCACTGCTCCGCCTCCGACCGGCCGGAGCATGACGACGTGGCCGTGATGCGCCAGTGGCACAGGGCCAATGGCTGGGCCGATGTCGGCTACCACTTCTTCATCCGCAAGGACGGCCTCGTACAGCCCGGCCGCTCTCTGGAGCTGGTGCCGGCGGCGCAGGCCGGCCACAACACCGGCACCATTGCCATCTGCCTGCACGGCCTCGACCGGGACCTCTTCACGGATGCCCAGTTCACCAGTCTCCGTGGGCTCGCCGCGGAGATCGACGCCGCCTATGGCGGTCGCCTGACCTGGCACGGGCACTGCGAGGTCTCGGCCAAGGCCTGCCCGGTGTTCGACTATCGCGCCGTGCTCGGCCTTGATGCCGCCGGCCGTCTCGGCCGCGGCGGGACAGCGCCAGCCGGGATCGGCCCGGCCGACGGCGACGCGCCGGTGCGCGACGTGCTGCGCTACGAGACCCGGCGGAGTGCCGATCCGGAGGCGGTGCGGGCGCTGCAGCGTCTCGTCAATGCGGTGATCGCCGCCGGCCATGCCCCGGCCGACACCGGCCCCCTTGAGGTCGATGGTGATTATGGCGTCAGGACCGAGGCGGCGGTGCGGGCGATCCAGTCGGCCCATGGCCTCATCCCGGACGGCATCACGGGCGCGCTCACCTGGGAAGTGCTCGACCGGCTCTCCTGATCCGGCCTCCCGTCCCCCGCCTTTCCCGACCCGCCGCCGGCGGGATTTTTTGTGCCCGAAGGAGGGCAGCATGACCACCGACCCGCGCGCGGCCATCGTCGGCCGCCTCAAAGCCGGCCTGACCGCCGCCGGTGCATCCCCCGATATGGAGATCACGCCGGCTGGCGCCGCCGAAGCCATCGACATCGTCAAGGCACAGATCCCGACGGCAGCGCAGGCGGCGGCTCTGGAACCCCTCTGGCCGCAGGTAGCGCGGGTGCTGGTGGCCATCGCCGGCGGCGCCATCATCGGCGCAGGCTGGATGACGGCGGAGGATTATGCCGCCCTGTCCGGGGCCGTGGTGTCCGTGGCCGGTGCCATCGTGGCGGCGGCCCCGATCGTCTGGCGCGTCGTCACCACCATCCGCGCCCGCCGCGCCATCACGGTGGCCTGACCATGGCAGATCAGATGGGCGGCCCGCCGTCGCCGCCGACATGGGCAGAGCTATTCCGGCTGTCCCCCCTGTTGGCCCTCTACGCGATCACCGGATTTATCGGTGCTCTCGCGTGGGTGCTGTCAGACAGCGGCCGCGGGCTGCTCACCAGCCTCAAATATCTGGTCGCAGGCACGCTGATCGCGGCAACGCTTGGTCAGGTTGTCGGCGGGGCTGTCGTGTCGATCCTGATCCGCTGGGGGATCCCCCCGACCGGGGCCGAGCTCGGATCTGGCTTCGCGCTCGGCTATTCCGGGCTGCGCGTTGCCGGCTGGGCGCTTGCCGCCGTCCGCGCCCGGCTGCTTCAGATGGGCGGGCTGCCGCCCCGATGACGGGGCGGAAGTGCGTTGTCACGCATCCTTG
>JBBSSF010000736.1:0-1689 GCA_038242345.1 Hyphomicrobiales bacterium | reverse complement strand
GGCGTCGCTGCGTCGATCCTGAAATTCACCGGCACGGCGAAGATCTTCGAGAGCCAGGATGCGGCCGTGTCCGGCATCCTCGGCGGCAAGGTCGGCGCCGGCGACGTGGTGGTGATCCGCTATGAAGGCCCGCGCGGCGGCCCGGGCATGCAGGAGATGCTCTATCCGACCAGCTATCTGAAGTCGAAGGGCCTCGGCAAGGCGTGCGCGCTCCTGACCGACGGCCGCTTCTCGGGTGGCACTTCGGGTCTTTCCATCGGCCATGTCTCGCCGGAAGCAGCCGAAGGCGGTGCCATCGGTCTGGTGGAAGAGGGCGACACCATCGAGATCGACATCCCGAACCGGACCATCAATCTCGCCGTCTCCGACGAGGTGCTGGCGGCCCGCCGCGCCGCCATGGAGGCCAGGGGCGCGGATGCCTGGAAGCCGGCCGAGGCCCGGCCGCGCAAGGTGTCGACGGCGCTGAAGGCCTATGCGGCCTTCGCCACCAGCGCCGCCCGCGGCGCGGTGCGTGATCTCGGGCGTCTGTCGTGAGTCCGGTCGGCCTCACGCCCCTCGGCAACCCGAACGAGCCGCGCGACGTCATCGTCGTCGGCTCGATCAATGTCGATCTGGTGGTGCGCTGCGCCAAGCTGCCCCAGCCCGGCGAGACGGTGTCGGGCGGGCGGTTCGAGCGCCATTTCGGCGGCAAGGGGGCCAATCAGGCCGTGGCCGCGGCGCGCTCGGGGGCGCGGGTGATGTTCGTCGGTGCCGTGGGCGATGATGCCTTCGGCACCGATTCCGTCGTCGATCTCGATGCCGAGGGCATCGAGGTGGCGGCAATCGCCCGCATGCCGCACATGTCCACCGGCATTGCCGCCATCATGGTGGACGAGCGCGGCGAGAACCAGATCGCCGTCGCCTCCGGCGCCAACATGGCGCTGGACGCCCAGCGGGTGGACCGGGCGTTCGTCGGCCGCAGCTTCCCGCGCGATGGCGTGTGCGTGCTCTCCTTCGAGGTGCCCGATGCGCCGCTGGTCCGCGCGGCCAAGCTCGCCCGGGAAGCCGGCATCCGCGTGCTGATGTGCCCGGCGCCGGTGCGGCCGATCCCGGCCGACATCGTCGCCACCAATCCGATCCTGGTCATGAACGCGCTGGAGGCGATCGCGCTCGCCACCGCCATGACCGGCAAGCCGCTGGCCACCCATCCGGAAGCGGCCGCGGCGCTGGCCGATCTCACCAAGGCGCCGGTGGTCATCACCCTCGGCGCCCGCGGCGCCCTGCTGCACGAGCGCGGCCGGCTGACGCCCTATCCGGCCTATGATGTGCCGGTGGTGGACACCACCGGTGCCGGCGACACCCTTGTCGGCGTGCTCGCCGCCGAAATGGCCCGGGGCGAGGTGCTGTCGGAAGCCGTGCGGCGCGCGGTTGCGGGCGCCGGCCTGTCGGTCGGTGTCGGCGGATCCCGCGAGGGCGCGCCCAGCCGGACGACCATCGACAGCTTCCTCCAGACGGCAAAGCCGCGGGGCTAGAGCATTTTCAAGCGACGTCGCCCCCGGTTCGCGTGAAGAAAATGCGTCATACCAAAGATCCTTGAAAAGGACTCTTTGGTATTCCGATGCAGATTTCCCATGTCCCTGGGGCATATGGGAAATCTGCTGATCTTCAGGCGCTAAGGTGCGGTCAGCACTTCGTGCGCCTGGTATCAGT
>JBBSSF010000735.1:0-1698 GCA_038242345.1 Hyphomicrobiales bacterium | reverse complement strand
GCATAGCCCCGGGAGCGCTGGCCGGAGATCCGGTCGAGTTCCTCCCGGAGCGTCGCCACTTCATCAAGGAGCGCCGCCACGCAGGAATGCGGGCCACCCAGATCGGCGATGAGACTGTCCACCGGGTCCGCGGTGTCGGCGGTCTCGGGCCTGGCCATGTGTCCTCTCCCCCTGCGGCGCCGGCCGGATCACGGCTTCGGCCCGACGGGCGCCAGCCAGTGCCAGATCTTCACGGCCGCATCGCCGAAGGCTCCGAGACCGACCACGAGGCCGGCGCCGAGGATGATCCCCCAGCGCACGGCGCGGCCGACGGTGGAGACGGCCGCCACCAGCCGGATCCCGTCGCGCAGCATCTTCACCTCGTCGGGCCGGAGCTCGGCGAGGAAGGCCCGCACGTCCGGCGGGATCGGCGGGGCGTCCGCCTCGATATCCTGTGCGGCCATCCTCAGTCCTCCTTCGCGGCGGCCGTGGCCTGACGGCGGCGGAGGCGGACGGTCGCCTGCCGCCACAGGATCGGGCCCAGCACCGAGGCAAGGCCGATCACCCCCGTCCATTCGGATTCCGTGGTCCATCCGCGGGCAATGAGGATGCCGCCGAGGGCAACCATCAGCTGGCGGAGCGTCTGCCAGGTCAGCGGCTCAAGGGTGTCGATGCGGCTCTGGTCGGTCATCGGGCTGTCTCCGGGCATAAAAAATCCCGCCGGCGGCGGGTCGGGAAAGGCGGGGGACGGGAGGATGTCAGGCGATCTCATAATGCGGCCCGTCGAGAAAGGCCGACTTTCCCGTCGCCCTGCGGCGGGCCTTGTAGGCATCGACAGCCGACACCAGACCGCGTTGGTCGCCGGGCAGATCGGCCAGCTGCCGGTCCCAGATCCCGCCCCAGACGAGCGGCAGGCCGGCCTCGATCGCAGCCTGACGCACGGCCAGGGTGATCGGCCAGATCAGGGTCCAGTCCCAGACCTGCCGGCCGCCGGCATAGGGAACGAGGTCGACCGCGTGGCCGAAGCCGTCGGGTTGCACAAGATGCCGGCTCGCCATGGTCTTGCTTGCGCCGGACGCCACGAGCCGGGCCTGCTGCGCGCGCGTCCGCACGCCGTCGGTCACGGAGAAGTCCTGCGCCGTGATGAGGATCGCGCGCTTCACCACGCGCACGAGATCGGGATGCACGCCCTCCAGACGCGCGAGAGAGCCGGCGCCGAGAACATAGGTCATGGAAGGTCTCCGATATGAAAAGAGCCCGCCGGGGGGCGGGCTCTGGGGGAGTGTATTGGGGATGGACTTCGGGGGCTGGTAGTCGCCCCCGTGAGGGGGCGACCCGGATCCGACTCGATCATGCCGGACGCCTGCTGGTTTCAATCCACGCCCCCGTTAGGGGGCGACCTGGCGCCGCAGGACCGCTCGCGCATGGCGATCCTGTTTCAATCCACGCCCCCGTGAGGGAGCGACGGGACTTCGACACGGTGCTCGGCGAGTTCCGCCCGGTTTCAATCCACGCCCCCGTGAGGGAGCGACGGAAGGCGTCATCCATCTTGCCAGCCGTCCGGCCGTTTCAATCCACGCCCCCGTGAGGGAGCGACACCCGCGTCGTTGTAGCTCTGCCGGAGCACGTTCGCGTTTCAATCCACGCCCCCGTGAGGGAGCGACCGGACCGGAGACGCTCCTCCCAATCCGGACAGGCGTTTCAATCCACGCCCCCGTG
>JBBSSF010000734.1:0-1702 GCA_038242345.1 Hyphomicrobiales bacterium | reverse complement strand
GCCGCGGCCATGGAAGTGCCGATGGCCGCGCCCGCCCGCATCGGCGCGCGCTGACGCCCGTCCCGCAACCGATCACCCGCAACGGACCGGATGACCGGAGGTCCCGGAGGCGGACATCCGGTCATCCGCCGTGGCAGTCTCCGCCGCCGTCAGGGCAGGCGGGACGCCCCGTTTGCCGGCAGCCGCCCGGCGCGCATCCGGCGCCGGGGTGCGTCTCCTCCTAGCGTCCGATCCACACATGCACGATGCCGCCGACGGAGGCGACCAGGACCACGAGAGCGACCGCTGTCGTGAGGCGCCGGATCATGAGCTGGCGCAGGACCGCGAGCCCCGGGCCAGGGGCGGCGGCCCCCGGGTCCGCTGAAGTCAGCGCGGCGGGCCCATCGGCTGCGGGCGCCGGGCTCTCCCCGGGACCGGCGTCGGACAGGGCGAGGCCGGCCGCCGCCATGGCGGAGCGGCGGCGCTGCCCGGGGGCGGGGGCTGCCGGCACGGGGGACGGCGCCGGGGGTGGAACGGGGAGAGGTTCAGCCTGCGGCAGGGGCGGCAGGGCCTCCTCCTGGACGCGCGGATCGGCCTCGGTCCGGGCATCGGCCTTCTTCCGCCGTCCGGTCTTCTTTGCCGGCGCCTGCTTCTCGGCGGCGGCCACCTGGGATTCCCATTTCTGCGCCTCGGTCAGCGGCTGGGCGCGCTTCAGCGCCGCGGCCGTCTTTTCCGGGCTGGCGGGCGCCAGCCTTGCCGGCTTGCGGTGGCGGGTGGAGGGGGCGGCCGGCTGGTCGTCCTCGGCAAAGGCGGTCATCAGGTCGTCATGGTGGAGGAGGAGCACGCCGGTGGTGCCGGCGAGCGAGCGGGCCGAGGCGGTGTAGCCGGCCGGGGTGACGACGGCTGCCAGATGGGCGCGCTCGTGCTGGCGGGCGGCAGACGCCTCCTGCACCGCCTTGTTGTTCACCGACTTCGTGTAGAGCTTGCACTGGAGCACCAGGCGGCGGCCATCCTTCTCGGCGATGACATCGGCGCCCTGATCGCCGGCGCCGCCGGTCAGCCGGGCCGTCCAGCCGGAGTGGCGCAGCCGCTCGGCACAGATCGCCTCATAATCCGCCGGCGTGGTGGCGGCCGTCACCTCGGCGAAGGCCGAGAGGCCGGGATCGGGCACCGTGGCGGCGGTCTCGATGGCCGCCATCAGCGTCGCCCTGCCGGCGGGCGAGATGCGGTCGAAGGCGTGCCCTTTTTCCTTCAGCCCCTCGCGCAGCACGTGCTCGACGAAATAGGCGACTTCCTTCTCCCATTTCTCGGTCACCGGATGGCCATAGGCATCCGCCGTCACCAGCTGGCGCCGGCGCTGGGCCAGCACCCGGCGCTTGTCGGAAATGAGGGCAAGACCGACGGCGACCGCGCCGCCCCGCCGGTTGAGAATCGCCGTATGGAGGGCGAGCGCCGTCACCACGATCGCCGCCAGCAGCCCCCAGGCCCAGCCGGTGCCGAGATAATCGCGCGCGGGAAAGAACAGCACGACGCCGGCAAGGATCGCGAGCGAGAGATGGAGGAACCGCATCGACACTCCCTGGATCCAGCGTTCCCGGTTCGTTTCGGTTTACCCGAGCCGCGCCGCCGGTGCAACGGGTCCCGGACCGGCGCGGGAAGGACGGGGGAGGGCCGCCGTTGGGTGCCGGGCGGAGAGTGCGCCGGCACAGGATGCGGTTCGTTG
>JBBSSF010000733.1:0-1707 GCA_038242345.1 Hyphomicrobiales bacterium | reverse complement strand
GGACCCGTATATGTGCTCTCTGCCACACGCCCGGGGCGCGCGCCTGCCACGCGGGCGCATCCCCGCTTGCAATTCTGCCGGGAGTTGTTAGCGTTCTCCCGTTGCGCGCTGTCACAGAACTGTCAGACGCGCGGGTGGCGACCCTGTTCCATCATGAGTCCCTTCATGAGATCCGGCGCCCGCAGGACGTCAGAGCTCCTGACGGCACCGCGGATCAGCGGAACCCGGTGGTCCGCCCGAGGGGGATCAGGATGGGATATTTCCAGCTCTATCAGGATCTTCAGGGATATTGGCGCTGGCGCTTCATCTCGCGTGCCGGGCGACG
This sequence comes from Hyphomicrobiales bacterium, assembly GCA_038242345.1. GTDB lineage: Bacteria > Pseudomonadota > Alphaproteobacteria > Rhizobiales > Segnochrobactraceae > JBBSSF01. Next base: position 1,382 of record JBBSSF010000733.1, on the reverse strand, counting down.
GATCATCGCGACCTCGGGCGAAGGCTACTACAGCAAGGCCGACGCCCTCGAAGGCATTGCCCTCATCCGCATGTCGGCGAGCGGGACCATCCAGGAAACCGTGGTGGAGCCCGGACAGGCGGGAATCGCCAGCCGCTGATCCGCCCGCGCCGCGCGCCCCCGTCAGCTCCGCCGGTGCCCGTTCTGCCGGTGTCATACCAAAGATCCTTGAAAAGGACTCTTTGGTATTCCGATGCAGATTTCCCATGCCACTGGGGCATATGGGAAATCTGCTGCCCTTCAGGCGCTAAGGTGCGGTCAGCACTTCGTGCGCCTGGTGTCAGCTCCGCCGGTCGCGCCGCTCGCTGAGGCCCTCGCCCAGAAGATCGAGCCCGATCACGCTGATGACGATGAGCAGCCCCGGCGCCAGCGCAAGGCGCGGGGCCATCGCCACATAGGTCTGGGCTTCCGCCAGCATCCGCCCGAGGCTCGGCGCCGGCGGCTGCGGCCCGAGGCCGACATAAGCGAGACCCGATTCCACCAGAATGGCCATGGCCGCCTGAATGCTGCCCTGGGCGATCAGCACATGGACAAGGTTCGGCAGCACATGATCCCGGGTGATGCGGGCGTCGCTCTTGCCAAGCGCGCGCGCGGCCAGCACGAAATCCCGCCGCCACAGCGCCAGCGCCTGCCCGCGGGCGACGCGGGCGAACACCGGCACATTGAAGATGCCGATGGCGAGAATCGCGTTCGTCATGCCCGGCCCGGCAAGCGCCGCCAGCATGGCCGCGGTGACGAGGGCGGGAAAGGCAAATACCAGATCCGAACCGCGCGCCACCAGCTCGTCGGCCACGCCGCCACGCTCGGCCGCCACCAGCCCGAGGGGCACGCCGAGGCCGATGCCAAGGGCGACGGCGCCAAGGGCGATCAGCAGCGAATTGCGCGCGCCCACCATCATCATGGACAGGAGATCGCGGCCGAACTGGTCGGTGCCGAGAAGATGCGGCCAGCCCGGCGGCTTCAGCCGGGCGGCGATCTTCACCCCTTCCACCGGAAAGGGTGTCCACACCAGCGAGAGCAGCGCCGCGCCGAGGATGATCCCGGTGACGACGAGGCCCGTCACAAGCCGGGGCGAGAGGGATCCGCGCCGCGTCATGCCCGCCTCCTCAGCCGCGGATCGGCCAGCACATAGGCCGCATCCACCAGGAAGGCGATGACGACCACCGCCGTCACCATCACCAGGACGAGGGCGCGCACCGTCACCAGATCCCGCGCCGTGACCGCCTGGAACAGCAGCCGGCCAAGGCCCGGCAGATAGAACACGCTTTCCACGATCAGCGTGCCCGCGATCAGGAAGGACGCCTGAAGACCGAGCAGGGTCAGCACCGGGATCAGCGCATTGC
>JBBSSF010000732.1:0-1709 GCA_038242345.1 Hyphomicrobiales bacterium | reverse complement strand
CGACCGAATAGGCGCCGGGCAGGAACACCGCCCCGCCGACGAACACCCGCGCGCCCGCATAGCGCATCACCCGCACTGAGACGAGGGGCGGCGCGGGATAATGGCCCTTCTCGACCAGCATCCGCGTGATCGCCTCTTCCACCGCGGCCACCGTGCGGCCCTGGGCCCGCACCGGCGGCAGATAGACCATGCGCACCGTGCCATCCTGGGAGACGCGGTACTTGCCGGTGAAGGTGGTGTCGTCGGGCACGGCGATGTCGAGCACGTCGCCGACCGAGAGGGTTTCCACATCGGCCGGCACGGCCCGGGGCGTCTGGGCCGGCGAGATCGCGCCGGCCGGGCTGGTGCAGCGCTCGGCATTCAGCGCGATCGACGAGATCCGCGGCGCCTGCGGCTTTTCCGGCATGGTGACGGCTGCCGGCGGGGTCACCCGGTCGGCGGTGATGCCGGAGCGCTGGGGCGGCAGGGGATCGGGCGGCAGGGCGCGGTACTGGGCCTGGGAGCCGTCGCCCGCGGCCACGGGCTCGGCATTGCGGATGGCATGGCGGGTGGCGCAGCCGGCAAGCGCCGGCACGAGGGCGCCGGCGACCAGAAGCGCGGCCGCCCGGGAGCGGCGGGACGGGGCCGGCGCACGGCAGGGCGGGAAGGCTGGGACGTCGGGGCTCGGACCAGTCATGCGCGGGATACGGGTGCCTGTCGTTGGATTCGACCGTCGTGCCTGCAAGCTATAGCGGAAAAATGCACCGCCCGCGGTGCGGTCTTTCCGGCGCGGCGGCCCCGCCGGATTCCCTGACACGCCGGCCGGGGGCGTCACAACCTGTCCGCTTGCCGGGGCGCCTGACCTTTCGGATAGGGCGTGTGCCGAATGTGCCCGCGCCCCCTTCTCCCGCGCCCCCCGGGGCCCCAGGGCGGGGCGCTATATCTCTCCTCACCAGCAACGACGTCCCCGCCGCCCCCTGACCCCGGACGACGCAGCGCCCCGAGCCCCGAGGAGTTCCGATCGTGCCGTCCTTCTCCGTCATCATCCCCGCCTTCAATGCCGAACGGACCCTCGGCGAGACCTTGGCCTCGGTCCGGCGCCAGACCTTCGGCGACTGGGAGGCCATCATCCTGGACGATGGCTCCACCGATGACACCCTGGTGGTCGCGGCGGCCTTCGTCGGCGCGGACCCGCGCTTCCGGGTGGTGCGGCTGGAAAATGGCGGCCCGGCCCGGGCCCGCAACATCGGCGCCCTGACCGAGGCCCGCGGCGAGTTCCTCGCCTTCCTCGATGCCGATGACATCTGGAGCGACGACAAGCTGGAAATCAGCGCGGCCGTCCTCGCCATGCGCCCGACCATCGACGGGGTCTATGGCCAGGTGTCCTTCTTCCGCACGGTGCCGGCCGAGGCCTGCACCGTCTCCCGGGTGCGGCTGGCGCTGCTGACCCCGGCCGATCTTCTCGGCGAGAACCCTGTCTGCACCCTGTCCAACCTGGTCGTCCGCCGCGAGAGCCTGGTCGCGGCCGGCGGGTTCGACGAGACGCTGCGTCATGGCGAGGATCTGGAATGTCTCCTCCGCCTGGCGGCAGCCGGGGTGCGGATGGCGGCCATCGCCCGGGTGCTCGTCCACTATCGGGCGAGCCCGGCCGGCCTCTCCGCCGATCTCGATGCCATGCATGCGGGCTGGTGCCGGGTGATGGAGACGGCCCGGGCGGTGGGCCTCCGCCT
>JBBSSF010000731.1:0-1721 GCA_038242345.1 Hyphomicrobiales bacterium | reverse complement strand
CACCGCATCTTCGAGGACCAGCACGCCATCGTCGACGCTTGCGCCAAGGCCTGGAACGACCTCAAGGCCGAAGCCGGGCGCATCGCCTCACTGACCGATTACGCCTACATCCGAAAGGTCAGGATCTGACGGAACTGGTATCATGTCTGCGGGCAGGCGCAGAATTCCGGCCGCGCCTCGGCCAATGCCGCAAAGGCCGCCAGCGCCGGCCGCTCGCCCAGCCGGTCGGGGATCATCAGCGTCATGAAGCCCCAGGCGACCGCGACGTCGATGTCGGCACGGGTAAGCGTCGGGCCGAACAGGAAAGCGCCCGTCCGGGGAGCGGCGACGGCCGCCTCCAGCAGGCCGAGGGCGGCGCCGAGCTGGCCGCTCACCCGCTCGATCCACGGGGCATGCTGCTTTTCGGCCGGCCGCAGGTTCAGCTCGTAGACGATGGCGACGGCCTTCTCGCAGGCGGCCAGCGCCAGCCCGCTGACCGCCTGATGGCGGGCGAGCGTCGCGCGATCGGCCGGCAGCAGGCTGAAGCCCGGCCGGGCGATCCGCTCGGCAAAATCGAGGATCAGCCCGGACTCCATCAGCACGACGCCGTCATCGGTGAGCAGCGTCGGCGCCTTCACCACCGGATTGATGGCGGCGAACTCCGCATAGCCGCGAAAGACCGAGATCGGCGCGTGGCGGAACGGGATCTCCATGGCGGTGAGCGCCACCGCGGTGCGGCGGACATAAGGCGAATCCATCATGCCGATGAGGCGCATCGTGGACCTCCGGAACAACCCGGGCGCGGGCCCTTGGGGGAGAGGGAACAGCGGCCAGTCTGTCGCCGCGCGGACGCCGGCGCCATGGGCATTCATCGGCGGATGGCGCTATTCTCCGATGAATTCAAGGTCTGTGCCCGGAGGTCCCATGCCCGCCCCCCTTGATCTCGACGACCGGGATTTCGCCATTCTGGAGATGCTCCAGGCCGATGGCCGGCTCAGCGTGTCGGAGCTTGGCCGGCGCATCGGCCTTTCCCAGCCTGCCACCTCGGAACGGGTGAAGCGGCTGGAGGAACGCGGCGTCATCGCCGGCTATGGTGCGCGGCTGGACCTGAAGGCGCTGGGACTCGCCATGACCGCCATCATCCGGCTGAAGACGGCTCACGAGCACATCGACGCCTGCCTGAGCACCTTCCGCACCCTGCCCTTCATCGTCGAGGTGCACCGGGTCACCGGCGATGACTGCTTCGTGCTGAAGGCGATCGTGCCGGCGCCGGAGTCGCTTGCCACCATCGTGGACGCCATCGGCCGGTTCGGAACGGTCACCACCTCGCTGGTGCTGCGCAGCGAGCCGGCAAAGCCGATCGGCCGCGCGCTGATGCTGGCGGCCCGCAGTGCGGGATAATGCGGAGCCACTGCCATCTGGACCGGACCGGCGCAGATGGGAGATAAAGGAACAGGATTTTCTCCCCATGACACGCCGCCGACCTCCCCGCGGCCGGCCACGTCTTTCCGCAGGACCGCCATGACCGAGCCCGTTCCGACGATTCCCGTCATCGACCTCTCCCCCCTTCTCACCGGCGCGCCCGGGGGACGGGAAAAGGTTGCGGCCGAAATCGGCGCGGCCTGTCGCGAGGTCGGGTTCTTCTACATCGCCGGCCACGGCTTCGGCCCGGAGCGGCTGGCCGAGATGTTCGCCGTCAGCAAGGCCCTGTTCGACCTGCCGGAAGAGGAAAAGAAGCGGGT
>JBBSSF010000730.1:0-1725 GCA_038242345.1 Hyphomicrobiales bacterium | reverse complement strand
GATCTCGTCGAGGTGCAGGTGTTCCTCGTCGACATGAACGACTTCGGCGGCTTCAACGAGGTCTGGGCCGAGTTCTTCGATTATTCCGGCCCGACGCGCACCACCGTCGCCGTGCACCAGCTCCCCCACCCGCTGCTCAGGGTGGAGATGAAAGCCGTTGCCTATTCCCCCCTTCCCCGCCCGGCCTTGGCCACGGACGCCTGAGGAGACCTGTCATGGACCTGAAATTCGGACTCCCGCGCAATCTGCTGGACTGGGCCGAGACCAACCGGGACCGCCTCAAGCCGCCGGTCTGCAACGCCGCGATTTTCCCCGACAGCGACTACATCATCAACCTCGTCGGCGGCCCGAACACCCGCACCGACTTCCACGACAACCCGACGGAAGAGATCTTCTTCCAGCTGAAGGGCAACGCCCACCTCAACATCTGGGATCGCGGCCAGTTCGACCGCATCGACCTGAAGGAAGGCGATGTTTTCCTGTTGCCGGCCCATGTCATCCATTCGCCCCAGCGGCCGGAGCCGGGGCTGTGCTTCCTCGTCGAGCGGCCGCGGCCGGCCGGTCATCAGGACAGCCTGATCTGGTATTGCCCCAAGTGCGCCAGTGAAGTCTGGCGCGCCTCCAAGCAGCTGGAAAGCCTGGTCGACGATCTGCCGAAGATCTACCAGCAGTTCTACGCCACCTCGGACGCCGAGCGCACCTGCCCGCACTGCGGCACCGTGCATCCGGGCCGCGACTATGCCGCCTGGCACGCGATCCGGCAGGCGAGCAAGTGACGGCCGGCATGGGCATGATCGACATCCACTCCCATTTTTTCCCCCTCCTCGGCCGCGCCGAGACCGAGCGGGCGGCCCGCGGCGAAGCCCCCTGGATCGATGTCGACCCGTCGGGCGAGACCGGCGAGATCCGCATCGGCGACCGGCCCTTCCGGCCGGTCCACCGCGCCCTCTGGGATCCCGACGCGCGGGTGCGCGATCTCGATGCCCAGGGCCTCGACATGCAGGTCGTCTGCGCCACGCCGGTGATGTTCGGCTATTCCTGGGAGGTGGCGCGCGCCGCCGACTGGGCGGCCGAGATGAACGACCGCGCCGTCGCCTTCTGCGCCGCCCATCCGACCCGGCTGAAGGCGCTGTCCCAGGTGCCGTTGCAGGACACGAAGGCCGCCTGCGCCGAGGCGTCCCGCGCCCGGGCCGCCGGCTGCATCGGCGTGCAGATCGGCAACCATGTCGGCGACCGGGATCTGGACCATCCGGACCTCGTCGACTTCCTCATCCACTGCGCCGAGAACGACATTCCCGTCCTCGTCCACCCCTGGGACATGATGGGCGGTCCGGGGCGGATGCGGAAATGGATGCTGCCCTGGCTGGTGGCCATGCCGGCGGAAACCCAGCTCGGCATGCTCTCCCTCATCCTCTCCGGCGCGCTGGAGAAGATCCCCGAGAGCCTGAAGATCTGCTTTGCCCATGGCGGAGGCAGCTTCGCCTACACCCTCGGCCGGGTCGACAATGCCTGGCACCACCGCGACATCGTGCGCCGGGACTGCCCGGAGCTGCCCTCCAGCTATGCCCGGCGCTTCTGGTGCGATTCCGCCGTGTTCGACCATGGCGCGCTGCGCCTGCTGGTCGATGTCATGGGCGCCGACCGCATCCTGTTCGGCACCGACCAGCCCTTCCCGCTCGGCGAACAGGATGTCGGTGCGCTGGTGCGCACCGCGCCGAAGCTCTC
>JBBSSF010000729.1:0-1731 GCA_038242345.1 Hyphomicrobiales bacterium | reverse complement strand
CGGGGCCGACGAAGACCTCCACGCCAGTGTCCTTGACCACATCCGACGAGCCGATGACCTCGATCCGGCTGGCCGTCGGCAGCCCTTCGGTGGTCAGCATGAAGCGCCGGGGCATCGGCCGCTTGTTCTTGATGTGGACGGTGTAGCCGTTGCGCACGCCGCCGTCGGAAAGCGCCACGAACACCGGATTGCGGTCATGCAGCGCGCTCACGCCCTGAAGCTCGCGGGTGGTGAGCTGGAACAGCATCGCCCCGCCGACCACGGCGATCAGCGCCGCATAGATCAGGGTGCGCGGGCGGATGTAGCGGAAGATCGGCGCAAGGCCCTTCTCCCGGCGCTCCATGTTCACATCGGTGTCGTAGCCGATGAGGCCGGTCGGCTTGCCGACCTTGGACATGACCGAATCACAGGCATCGATGCACAGGCCGCACTGGATGCAGCCGAGCTGGAGACCGTCGCGGATGTCGACACCGGTCGGGCAGGCTGCCACGCACTGGCCGCAGTCGACGCAGTCGCCGGCGGCCTTGCCCTCGGCGGCCAGCTTGCGGTTCTGCTTCAGCGAACCGCGCGGCTCGCCGCGGTCATGCTTGTAGGTGACGTTCAGCGCCCACTCGTCGGTCAGCGCCGCCTGGATGCGCGGCCACGGGCACATGTAGATGCACACCTGCTCGCGCATGTGGCCGGCCAGCGTATAGGTGGTGAAGGTCAGCACGCCGATGAAGATGTAGGACATCATCGGCGCCTGGAAGGTCGCCAGCTCCCAGATCATCGTCGGTGCGTTGCCGAAATAGAGCACCCACGCACCACCGGTCCACCAGGCGATCATCAGCCAGAGGAAATGCTTGGCGGTGCGCCGCGCGATCTTCTCGCCGGTCCATGGCGCCTTGTCGAGGGCCATGCGGGCGCGGCGGTCGCCTTCGGTCCAGCGCTCGACGGCGAGGAACAGGTCAGTCCACACTGTCTGCGGGCAGAGATAGCCACACCAGATGCGGCCGGCGACCGCATTCATCAGGAACAGCACCAGGGCCGCCATGATGAGCAGGCCGGTCAGATAGTAGACTTCCTGGGGCCAGATTTCGATCGAGAAGAAATAGGCCCGCCGCCCGGCCATGTCGATCATCACGGCCTGGCCAGGCGCATTGGGACCACGATCCCAGCGGATGAACGGGGTGAAATAATAGATGCCGAGGGTAATGAAGAGGATAATCCACTTTATCCGGCGGAAGGTGCCTTGGAAATTCTGTGGATAGATCTTCTTTGCGGCCGCATAAAGCACCTCGCCGTCGTCGGCCGCTGCTTCATCGGTGTGGGTGCTCATGTCAGGGTCCTCGTCGCAGCCCCGGCGGGTGCGCCCGGCCCTCATCGGGAGGCCGCGGCATCAGGCACGCCTTCTCGCCAAGAAGCGTGCGGCCCCAGGGAAACTCGCCGCTACGCTAGTCCCGTATCTGCGAAATGACGTTGATTGCGGTCAATCCAGAATGCCGATGGTGGCGGCGCCGAAAGCGCCCCGACCGGGAGTCAGCCGTCGACCGGACCGCCCAAAAAAAAGGACAGGCCGCCGGCAGGAACCGCCGGCGGCCCGGATCTCATCCTCGCAGGGATCCGTGGGTCACTTGCCGCCGCCCAGGGAGTGGACATAGAGGGCCAGCGACTTGATAAGCTCCGGCGACAGACGACCTTCCCAGGTCGGCATCACGCCCTTGCGCGAGCCGGTGACCGTCTGGACGATGG
>JBBSSF010000728.1:0-1732 GCA_038242345.1 Hyphomicrobiales bacterium | reverse complement strand
GGCCCTCCTCTCGCCGCTGGTCTCGGCCGGCGATGGCGCCCGGGTGCTGGTGACCGCGACCGGCGGCGGTCTCGACGTGCGCGTCGATGATGTGCGCCGGCCCTCTCCCGATCAGGCCGGCCGCCTGCTGGAGGCCGCCCTTTCGGCCGGTCTTGCCCGGCTCTCGGTCGGCGACGAGGTGATCGTCGGCGCCCGGCCGGCCACCATTCCCTTCGGTACCATTCCCGTGGAGCCGCCGCCCGGCGGCTTCCTCCAGGCCACCCGCCCGTCCGAGGAGGCGATGGCCGCCCTCGTCCTCGAGGCGCTCGACGGCGCCAGGGCAGTGGCCGATCTCTTTGCCGGCTGCGGCACCTTCGCCCTGCGGATCGCGGCGCGGGCCCGGGTGCATGCGGTGGAAGGAGATGCCGCCTCGCTTGCGGCCCTCGGCCGGGCGATCAAGGGCGTTGCCGGCCTGAAGCCGGTGACGACCGAGGTCCGCGACCTGTTCCGCCGCCCGCTCATGGGCAAGGAGCTGGAGAAATATGATGCCGTGGTGTTCGACCCGCCCCGGGCCGGCGCCAAGGAACAGGCGGCCGCCCTCGCCCTCTCCAAGGTGGCGCGCATCGTGGCGGTATCGTGCAACCCGGCCACCCTCGGCCGCGACCTGCGGATGCTGGTGGATGCCGGCTACCGCATCGAGCGGGTGGTTCCCATCGACCAGTTCCTGTGGTCGCCCCATGTGGAAGCGGTGGCCGTGCTCTCCCACGAGTGAGAGTGATACCAAAGGTCCTTGAAAAGGAACCTCTGGTATTCCGATGCGGATTTCTCATGCCATTGGTGCATATGAGAAATCCGCCCCTCTTCCGGAGCAGGACGCACCCGGCATGGCTGCTCCCGGGCCTGACGGGACAGACGGGGCCCCCGTCCGTTCGGACCGGGCGCGGGCCCTCTCGCCACTGGTATCCACCCGCGCGGCCGGCATCCCCGCGGCAGGAGCCGGCACGGCTGGAACGACCCCGCCAGCCGGGGCGCCAAACCACATCCACACCGTCAGGCCGCCAGTAGTTGTTCTACCTTGACGAGATACATGGCAGTGCTACACCCGCATGAAAAAGCGGAGTGTCCTCATGCCGATCATTACCGCAGACGCTTCCTTCCCGGCTGTCCTGAAAATGGACATCCCCCTCGTCTCCGTCACCGATGCCACCGTCAGGTTCGCGCTCGTCGTTGCGGACTATGGTGATGAGCCCATCGAAGACGTGGGTTATTATAAGGAGGAGGATATTGCCGTTGCTTATCATGGCGACTTTACCCTCGATGGCACCATCATCTCCGGTTATGTCACCAGTATTGTCTATTCATATTTCGCACATATATATGAATATTATGGAGATGAAGAAAACTGGGATTATTATGAAAATGACGGAGCGCAGCTGACGAGCAGCAGCCCGCTCTATATCTACGACATCGGTGCCTTTCAGCTCAGCGGCGTCATCGGGATGCAGCTGCTGCTTTCGGGCGACGACGAGCTTTACGGGCTCACCTCCGGCTTCATGGGCAACGACCGGATCCACGTCGCCAAGGCGGTCGCTGTGGACGGGGGTGCCGGCAATGACAGCCTGGCGTTTGATCTGTCGGAGACCGGCCTCCGCCTTGATCTCCAGGAGACGGGTAGCCTGTTCCGCTCGATCGAGAGCTTCGTGGGCTCCGGGTTCGACGACAGCGTGCTCGGCTCCCTCACCGGCGCCCGGAG
>JBBSSF010000727.1:0-1745 GCA_038242345.1 Hyphomicrobiales bacterium | reverse complement strand
TCCCGCCGGGTGAAGGGCTCCAGCATCAGCGCGCGCCGGTCGTCTGGAATGCCGGGGCCGTCATCCTCCACCTCCACCCGCACCTCTTCGGACGCGCGGAAGGTGGCGATGCGGGCGCGCAGGCCATAATGCAGGGCGTTGTCGGTGGCGTTGGCGATGATGCGGCGCAGCGCCACCCGGTCGCCCAGCACCAGCAGCTCGCCGCCGGGCGCGAGCGTCTCCCGCACGTCGCCGCCGAGCGCCCGCCGGTCCTCGGCCTCGGCGCGGACGAGGGCGTTCAGGTCGACGAGTTCGTCCTGCAATTCGCCGGCGCCGGCCCGGCTGGCGAGCAGCGCATCATCGAGCAGGCCGATCATGTCGGTGATGTCGGCGCTGGCCCGGTCGCGCTCGACGGGGTCGGGAATGGCGTCGATGCGCAGGCGCAGCCGGGTGGCGAAGGTGCGGACATCATGGGAGATGCCGCCGAGCATGACGAGGCGCGCCCGCACCAGACTGTCCAGCCGGCGCTGGAGCCGGTCGAAGGCGGCGATCAGGCCGCGCACCTCGGGCGCCCGGCCGCGCACGGGCGGCAGCGGCAGGGGCGTCCCGGTCAGGTCCACCCGGTCGGCGGCCTCGGCAAGGCGCACCACCGGCCGCATCTCCCGGTGCATCAGGATGAAGGCGACGAGCGCCAGCACGGTGCCGAGCAGCCCCGCCGCCAGCCCGAACGGGATGCCGAAGCGCGAGACCGGCGCCGAGCGGCGGTTCTCGATGACAAGGGGCGTGCCATCGGCAAGGCGGATGCGGAAGGCCGTGCCGCCGATGCCCTGATCGCGCAGGAAACGCGGCAGACGGCGGGCAATCGGGCTGGCGGGATAATGCTCCATGGCCACGAGCCGCCCCTCAAGTGGCCCGGCATAGCGGACGACAAGGGCCGGATCGGCCGGCATTCCGTCGGGCGGCACCTGGTCGACGCCGGGACGGGGCGCAAAGCGCGGCTCGGACACGGCCGTGACGAGGAGATCCCGGTCCGCCGGATCCAGCCGTTCCAGAAGGGTGACGAAGGCCGCCACCTGCCCGGGCTCCGGCAGCTCGTTCCAGGGGCTGCCGGCGGAGCGGTAGAAAGCGCCGAGCGCCAGCAGCCAGACCGCCAGCAGGGCCGAGAACAGGATGAAGGCGAGGCGGACCAGAACCATGAGGCGCAGCATCAGCGCACCTGCGTCACCGGCAGGGTGAAGAGATAGCCGCCATTGCGCACCGTGGTGATGAGGCTGGCGCCCGGATCGCAGGCATCCAGCTTGCGGCGCAGGCGCGAGATCGCCATGTCCACGGTCCGGTCGAAGGGATCGGCGGCGCGGCCGCGGGTCCAGTCCAGGATCTGGTCCCGGGTGAGCACCCGGCGCGGGCGCTGGACGAAGCAGGCGAGCAGATCGAATTCGGTGGTGGTCAGCGCCACCGGCCGGTCGTCATGGCGGAGTTCGCGGGCGTCGAGGTCGATGGCAAAGCCGGCAAAGGCGAGGCGCCGGTTGGCCGCCGGCGCGATGGCCGCCGGCTGCACCCGGCGCAGGATGGCGCGGATGCGGGCCAGCAGCTCGCGCGGGCTGAAGGGCTTCACCAGATAGTCGTCGGCGCCGATCTCCAGCCCCAGCACCCGGTCGATCTCGTCGGCCTTGGCCGTCAGCATCAGGATCGGGAGCGCGCCCGCCGCCCGCAGCCGCCGGCAGATCGACAGCCCGTCCTCCCCCGGCAGCATGAGATCGAGGATC
>JBBSSF010000726.1:0-1746 GCA_038242345.1 Hyphomicrobiales bacterium | reverse complement strand
CGAACCCGGATCCGCAGATCCTGACCCTGCTCGCCGACCTCGGCTCCAATTTCGACTGCGCCTCGGTGCAGGAGATCGAGATGGCGCTGGCCGCCGGTGCCACCCCGGAGCGCATATCCTTCGGCAACACCATCAAGAAGGAACGCGACGTCGCCCGTGCCTTCCAGCTCGGCGTCCGTCTCTTCGCCGTCGACTGCGATGCGGAAGTGGGCAAGGTCGCCCGCGCTGCCCCGGGGTCCATGGTGTTCTGCCGCATCCTGTCGGACGGCGCCGGCGCCGAGTGGCCGCTGTCGCGCAAGTTCGGCTGCGAGCCGGAGATGGCGGCCGGCGTGCTCGAAGGCGCCCACCGTCTGGGTCTCGATGCCTATGGCATCTCCTTCCATGTCGGCTCCCAGCAGGGCAACACGGAAGCCTGGGACAGCGCGCTGAAGTCGGCCGCGGGCATCTTCCGCGACCTGTCGGAGCGCGGCATCCACCTGCGCATGGTCAATCTCGGCGGCGGGTTCCCGACCCGTTATCTGAAGGACATCCCGTCCACCGAGGCCTATGGCCATTCGATCCTGGAGGCGATCCGCCGGCATTTCGGCAACCGCACCCCGGAAACCATCATCGAGCCGGGCCGTGGCATGGTCGGCAATGCCGGGATCATCAAGACCGAAGTGGTCCTGATCTCGCGCAAGTCTGACGATGATCCGACCCGCTGGGTCTATCTCGACATCGGCAAGTTCGGCGGTCTGGCCGAGACCATGGACGAGTCCATCCGCTACCCGATCCGCACGCCCCATGACGGCGCGCGCACCGAGCCGGCGATCCTGGCCGGCCCGACTTGCGACTCTGCCGACGTGCTCTACGAGAAGACCCCCTACCCGCTGCCGATCACCCTGGAGATCGGCGACGAGCTGCTGATCGAGGGATGCGGCGCCTACACCACCACCTATTCGGCGGTGGCGTTCAACGGCTTCCCGCCGCTCGCCAGCTACGTGATCTGATACCAGGCGCACGAAGTGCTGACCGCACCTTAGCGCCTGAAGAACAGCAGATTTCTCATATGCCACAAGGACATGAGAAATCTGCATCGGAATACCAAAGAGTCCTCTTCGAGGATCTTTGGTATGAGGCGGCACGGGGCGCATCTCCCGCGCCCCCTCGCCCGATCCGGCCGGGGCTCCCCGCGAGCCCGGCCCCGGTTCACCTCGTGCGCCGCGCTCCGGAGACCGCCGGAGCCCCCGCAGGATCCGTGTCGTTGCGGACTTGCGGGCGCGGATGCTTGACGTCGGCTCCAGTCGATGGCAGGCATTCGGCGGCAGCGCGAGGTTCAGACGGTCCTTTCGCTGAACACTTGCACCCCGTCCCTTCAGTGACGGAAGGGGTTTTCCAAGATGGTGGTTCTCAGGGACGAAAACCCGGCGGATGTCGCCGCCCGGGAAGCGCTGCTCGACCGCGTGTTCGGGCCGGCCCGCTTTCTGAAGGCGTCGGCGCGCATTCGCGACGGTCGTCTGGCCGCCGATGGCCTGTCGCTGACCGCCGAGGATGAAGACGGCGTGCTGGTTGGCACCGTCCGTCTGTGGCACATTTCCGCCGGTGGCCGTCCCGCCCTGCTGCTGGGCCCGCTCGCCGTGGATCCCGACCGCCAGTCCGCCGGCACCGGCGCGGCGCTGATGCGGCTGGCGATCGCGCGCGCCCGGGACTTCGGCCACGCCGCCATCATCCTGGTCGGCGATCCGGAATATTATGAGCGCTTCGGCT
>JBBSSF010000725.1:0-1766 GCA_038242345.1 Hyphomicrobiales bacterium | reverse complement strand
TCCGGGAGGCCCTGGCCTCCCGGACCCTGCCCGTCTTTCCTCAGTCCAGATAATCGTGGATGACTTCACCGAGGCCCAGGGTCAGGTCGGTGACGTAGTGGGTGGCCGAGATCACCTCGTGCACCGGCAGCTTGGCAACGTCGCAGATGACGTGCTCGAACAGCTGGAGCGTTGCCGGGCCGGTCCACGCGCCCTTGACCGTGACGTCTTCCAGATAGTAGCGCACCAGCTCGCACACCCGGCAGGTGCCGTCCACATGCGGAATGATCTTCAGCATGAAGTTCGGCTTCTTCAGCGCTTCCGACAGCGGGCCCAGCGGCAGTTCCTTGTGCTTGTAGCCCATGGTCGCCACAACGCACTGCACCGAGCCATATTTCAGCGTCGCCACCAGCACGTCGCCTTCATGGGCGATGGCCGGATTCCCGAGCTTCTTCGGGAAGCCCCAGATCTCCCGCCCGCCGGCGATCGGCGACTCGTCATCCAGATACATGTCGAGGACATAGCCGCCCTCCTGGGTGACGCCATCCGGGCCGGTATAGCGCACCGGGATCACCTGCCCGGTTTCCGTGTAGTCGCCGAAGCCGGTGGAGTCCGGCATGCGGATGAACTCAGAGGTCACCGTGTCGTCGATGACCTCCAGCGGTTCCGGCACCAGCTCCCGGATCTTCTCCATGTCGGTGCGGTAGCGGATATTGATGAATTCGCGATTGTAGAACTTGTAGGGCGGGCGCGGATAGGACGGATTGTGCAGCGGCATGGCGAAGGCGCGGGCGCGCACGTCGGCGATCTTCATCGGTCGGTCTCCGGAAAGCGGGTGCGCGCGGCAAGGACGGGCCGGACGCCACGGGGCGGGGAGCCGGACACGCAGGCACACGCCCGCCCGGCCACCGGCAGAGTGACCGAGCCCCGCGCCCGACGCAACGCCCTGCCGCTGGCATCCGGACGCCCCGGCAGCGCGTGCGGCTTCCGCCGGCCGACGCCGGCGGAGCGGGCCCCCGTCAGGCCGCCTTCGCCGGCTTGCGGGCGATGACGAAGAGCAGCGGCACCAGCACGATCGCCACCGCCGGGAAGACAAGCTGGTTGAGGAGCGACCAGCCGGCGACATTCAGCAGCGTGCCCGACGAGAAGGAGGCGACCGCCACCGAGCCGAAGACGAGGAAGTCGTTGGCGCCCTGCACCTTGGCCCGCTCGGCCTGGGTGTGGCAGTCGGTCACCATGGAGGTGGCGCCGATGAAGCCGAAATTCCAGCCGACGCCGAGGAGGATGAGCGCGATCCAGAAATGGGCGACGTCCAGCCCCATGAGGGCGACGGCGGCGGAGGCCGCGATCAGCACCAGACCGAAGGCCGTCACCCGTTCCTTGCCATATTTCGCGATGAGCTTGCCGGTGAAGAAGCTCGGGCCGAACATCGCCAGCACATGCCACTGGATGCCCAGCGCCGCCTCGCCGATGGTGTGGCCGCAGCCGACCATGGCCACCGGCGCCGCCGTCATGACGAAGCTCATCAGGCCATAGGAGACGACACCGGCGGCAATCGCCAGCAGGAAGCGCGGCATGAGCAGGATCTGCAGCAGCGGCCGGCCGCCCTCGGTCGTCACCGCCCCGCCGATCGCCATGGGCGGCGGGCACAGGAAGGAGACGACGCAGAAGGTGGCGAGCGCCAGCCCGGACTGGGCGAGGAAGGACCCCGAGAACGGAATGCCGGGAATGGAATCCCGGGTCCAGATGACGAGCTGCGGCCCGATCACGCCGGCGATCAGCCCGCC
>JBBSSF010000724.1:0-1795 GCA_038242345.1 Hyphomicrobiales bacterium | reverse complement strand
TCCCCGGTCGTCTGGCCGAGCACCGCGCGGGCGGCCGTCATCAGCACCGCGTGGTCGTCCTCATGGGCGAGACCCGACACGGCGACACCGCCGATCACCCGGCCGCCGGCAAAGAGCGGCATCCCGCCGCCCATGTCGACGACGCGGAACGGATCGGCCCAGTCGACATCCTTGAGCGTCCGGCCGGTGGCGCGCAGATGATGGTGCCACCACAGCGAGGAGTGGCCGCAGCCGAGCACGGTGGCGAGCTTCAGGTCGAGAAAATGCGAGTTGTCGCCGGCGGTGCCGTCCTCGGCGATCTCGACGATGGTGCGGCCGGCAATCGCGATCTTCACCGCAACCGGCGCCGGCGCGGCATCGAGAACCGAAAGCGCCAGCGCCAGCAGCGCCTTGCCGTCGAGCGGCAGGGTGGCATAGAGCGCCTCGTCGGCAAGAAGGGCGGCCCGGGCCGCAGCGTGGTCGATGGTCATGACGTCCACTCCCCTCAGGCTGCCAGCACGATGCCGCCGGTGACGTTCAGCACGCAGCCGGTCATGTAGGCGGAGTCCGGACCGCACAGGAAGCGGATCGGGCCGGCGACATCGGCCGCCGAGCCGAGCCGGCCGACGGGGATCGCCGTCGGATCGGGGCGCGAAAAGGCGGCGGTCATGTCGGTGTCGATGACACCGGGGGCGACGGCATTGCACAGGATGCCATATTTGCCGCCGTTGCGGGCAAGATGCCGGGTCATGCCGACGATGGCGCCCTTGGAGGCGGAATATTCCGTGCCGACGATCACGCCGCCCTGATAAAAAGCCATGGACGACACCAGCACGATGCGGCCACCACCGCGCGCCACCAGCGCCGGCCAGGCGGCGGCGACACAGTTCTGGGTGCCGTCGACATTGACCGTCAGCACCCGGTCCCACTGTTCCCAGTCGCCGGCGACGGTGCCCGCCGGGCAGATGCCGGCATTGGCGACCAGAATATCGAGACCACCGGCCGCCGCCGTGATCTCGGCGACCAGCGCGGCGCAGCCGGCCCGGTCGGTCACATCGAGAGCGCGGCCCGTCGCCCGGCAACCGGCGGCAGTGATGGCGGCCACCGTCTCGTCGGTCGGCAGCACGTCGCTCACCCACACCTCGGCACCGGCCGCCGCCAGCGCCTCGGCCGTCGCCCGGCCGATGCCCCGCGCCGCCCCCGTCACCAGGGCCACCTTGCCCGCGAGATCCGTCGTGCCCATGGCACCCTCCGTCCTTGTCGAGATGGCATGACCCGGCCGCGCCCGGGAACACGGCCCGGACGGCGGATCAGCCGGAAAATGAGGCGTGACCGGGGAGCAGCCCCCGGCCAGGTGGTCTCAGGCCTTCTTCGTCGCCTCGTCCCAGCCGCCCTGTCCGGCAAGGCCGGCCCAGGCGCGGAAGGCGGGGGAGGCCGGCACGCGGCCGGCTTCCACCAGCTCCAGCCACACCCGGGCGGCTTCCACGAAATGCGGCACCGAGCCCGGGAACATGGCAAGCGACAGGGCCTCGGCCAGATCGGCCTCGGGCACCGCGTCGGCATAGGCCGCCTCGATCTGCACGGCCAGCGCATCCCAGGCCGCGCGGCAGGTGTGGACCGCCGCCGCCGTCATGTGGACAAGGCGCATGGGCACGTCGCCGGCAAGCTTCTTCAGCCCGCGCAGATCGGTGGAGTGCGGCGCAATCCCCGGCAGATGGGACGTCCAGCAGGTGGCGACAAAGCGGTAGGAGACAAAGCCGAGGGCAAGCGCGGTGATGTCCATCACCACATCCACCTCCTCGTTGGTGCCGCCGGC
>JBBSSF010000723.1:0-1796 GCA_038242345.1 Hyphomicrobiales bacterium | reverse complement strand
GTCCGTCATCCCCCCGCGGGCGCGGTCGTTGCCGGGCCGGACGGGATTCCGGCCGGCGCCGGCGAATCGAATGTCCCGGGCGCGCCACCCGGACCGGGGCCGGGCGACGGGGCCGCCGGTACTCCGGCATCCGGAGACGGCGCGGGCGGGGAGGACGGGGCGGGCGCAGGGGCCGCCGGTGACGGCTGGCTGGCCGGCGAGGGTCCCGCCGGTACTCCGGCAGCGGGGAGAGGAGTAGTTGCCGCGGGCGCGGGGGGCGTCTGCGGGGCGGACGCTGCCGGCGCAACGGGCGTTGCCAGCGGGGACGCGGCGGTGGGCGGCGTGGTCGTCCGTGCTGGCGGCACCGGCCTTTCCGCCGGAGCAGTCGCTTGACCGGCCGGCCTCATCTGCCCGGCCGGTGCCGGCGGGCCGGCCGGCGGCGCGATCTGTCCGCCCGGCTGCGCCTGTCCGGCCGGGAGCGCCGTCGGCGAGGCGGGGGACGCGGCGCGGGCGGCGAGAATCGTCTTCAGACGTTCGGAAAAGCGCGGGCTCGTCGGGGGGCAGCGTCCGCGCCACAGGCAGGTGAGCAGCTTCTGGGCCGGCTTGTTCTGGACCGTGAAGTCGGTGTCGGTGCGGCCGCCGGCGCGGGGGTCGGTGATCCAGCGCCAGATCAGGATCTGCTCGATCTCCGGCCGGTCGAGCATCTGGTACCACACCGCCAGCACGTCGGACTGGAGATCGCCATCGGCGACGGCTACCCGCTCCTCGGCGCTTTCCCACGGCTTTTCCACGGCACCTTCGGCCGAGCGCAGGCCGATCTCGGTGATCCAGACCGGCCGTCCGACCCGGTTGGCAACCGCAATCACCCGGTCGATCTCCTCCGCCATGCCGCGCCGCCAGGCGTCGGGATCGTCATCGGCCCCGAGCGCCGGATAGAGGGTGACGGCGACGGCATCGAGCCGGCTCCAGAAGGGGAAGCGCTCCACCTCCTCGGCCCAGTGGGCGGAATAGGTGAGCCTGCCGGGATAGACCTCGCGCACGGCGGCGATCACCTGGGCCCATTCCGGCCGGTCGGTGGACTGGGCCACCTCGGTGCCGATGGAGAAGAACTCCGCCCCTTCCTCCGCGGCAATGCCGGCCAGATGGACGACGGCATTGCGGTAGCGCTCGAACCAGGCGGCCCAGTCGGCGTCGGTCTGCATGACGACCGAGCCTGCCCAGCGCTCGGGCACCCAGATATGGGGCTTCACCATCACCTTGAGCCCGGCCTTGCGGGCGGTGCGGATGCCGGCCCGCAGCTGGTCGTCGCGCATGTCGTCGCCGCGCACGATGTCGGTGCTGTCCGGCTTCGGCTGCCACAGGAAGGGCACGAGGGCCACCACCTGCGCCCCGTCGGCCGCCAGATCGAGGATCGCCTGCCGGGCCGGGGCCGAGCCATAGGGGTGGGCGTCATCCTGGATCAGGTTCACGCCATCATTGCGCACCGGGCGCAGCGGACCGGCAGGGCCGGGGCCGGGTGCGGCCATGAGCAGGGCCAGGGCGAGGGCGGCAAGCCGGCTGCCCCGCACACGCGCCGGACGGAGCGGGCCGGGGCCGGTGAGGGGGGCGGGCGGCATGGGCGCGTCTCCCGGTTCAGGTGCGGCGGGCGAGGAGGCCGCTGGTCGAGGTGAAGAGGGCGTTGAGGGCGTAGCCGATGAAGAGCAGGCCCGAGGCGCGCACGATCCAGATCTCGTAGCGCTGGTAGACCCGGCGCACCGGGGCGGCCCCGACCACGCCGATGATGATGGCAGAGGAGGCGACGAAGCCGATGGCCGCGG
>JBBSSF010000722.1:0-1811 GCA_038242345.1 Hyphomicrobiales bacterium | reverse complement strand
CGGCGAAGGCGCGGCCGCCTTTGCCCGCAGCAGCCGGGCCCGCTCCGGTGGCCGGCCCATCGGACAGGCGGGCCTGCGACCCGCCTCCGCACGCTCGGTCGACACCACCGCGGTGCTCGCGGCCGTGCAGCACGAGACCCTGGACCCCGACCGCAACATCTTCCGCCGCGGCGACCGGCTGGCGGCGGGACTGGCGACCCTCGAAAGCCTCTGGGACGAGGTGCGGCGGCACGCTTGGGGCGCGGCCGCGACGGAGCTGCGCACCCGCGAGACGGCGGCGATGCTCGCCACCGCCCGCTGGTCGCTGGCCTCGGCGCTGGCCCGCGACGAGAGCCGCGGCATGCACCAGCGCACCGACCGGCCCCAGACCCGGGCCGATCTCGCCCGGCGCCTCGTCTCGGGCGGGCTGGAGCGCGCGTGGACCCGGTTCGAGCCCGCAACCGACAGCCTGGAGATGGCCTCATGATCTCGCTCATCCTCGCGGAGCGCTGCGTCGGCTGCAATGCCTGCGTCACCATCTGCCCGACCAACGTGTTCGACCGCACCACGGACATCCCGGTGATCGCCCGGCCGGACGACTGCCAGACCTGCTTCATGTGCGAGCTCTACTGCCGCCACGACGCGATCTATGTCGGTCCGGACTCGGAGCGGCCGGAACAGGTCGATGCCGCCGCCCTCGTTGCGTCGGGACTGCTCGGCGAGTTCCGCCGGCATCATGGCTGGGACGAATGGGCCACCGACCCCCGCTACACCAACGAGCACTGGCGCATGGACCGGGTGTTCCTGCGCGCCCGTGACCTGGCCCAGGCCGAGGCGTCCGCCGGCCAGCCGTCCCCTCCCCGCTGATCGCCCGCCGGCGACGCCGCTTCCGGACCGGGAGGTCCGTGGACCGGATCCCCCGGCGCTCCCCCCGGGGCACGACGCGCTCTGCACCGCGTGTCCCCGTCCGCATCCTGCCAGAGGTCCCGGAAAAGGATCCTCCGGTGGTCCGATACGGATTTCTCATGGCTCTGGAGCATATGAGAAATCCGCGGCTCTTCAGGCGCGTGGGTGCGGTCAGCACTTGCGTGCCCGGTATCAGGGATATTGCACATGACGACCCTCGCACGGCTGGCCCGGGTGCCGGCTCTTGCCCTTGGCGGCCTGCTGCTGCCTTCCGTCGCCTTCGCCCACCCCGGCCATGGCGCAGCGGAAGGGCTGACCGCCGGCCTGCTGCACCCGCTTCTGGGCGCCGATCACCTCATGGCGCTGCTGCTGGCCGGTGTGGTCGCCGCCCGGCTCGGTGGCCGGTCGCGACTGGCGCTGCCCGGGCTGGTTCTGGCCATGATGATCGGTGGTGGCCTGCTGGGCGCCGCCCGCCTGCCGCTGCCGGGGGTGGAGATCGGGATTGCCCTCTCGGTGGTCCTTCTCGGACTGGTGGTGGCCGTCAATGTCCGCCTGCCCGCCGGGCTGGCGCTGCTGATGGCCGGCCTCCTGGCCGTGTTCCACGGCTATGCCCACGGGCTGGAAATCCCCGAGACGGCGAGCGGCCTCGCCTTCGGCGCGGGCTTCCTGACGGTCACGGCCGGCCTTCTGGCCACCGGCGCCGGCCTCGCCAGCTTCGCCACCCGGTCCGGCACGGCCCTGCCCGCCGGCGCCCTGCGCCTTGCCAGCGCCGGCGCGGCAGTGGCCGGCCTCGGCTTCCTCTCCGGCGCGCTTGCCTGATACCAGGCGCACGAAGTGCTGACCGCACCCTAGCGCCTGAAGATCAGCAGATTTTCCATATGCCCCAATGGCATGGAAAATCTGCACCGGAATACCAAAGAGTCCTT
>JBBSSF010000721.1:0-1811 GCA_038242345.1 Hyphomicrobiales bacterium | reverse complement strand
CGCAGGAGGCCGTCAGCCGGGCGCTGCCGCGGCTGCACGGGGCGTTCGCCCTCGGCTTCCTGTTCGATGGCGAGGACGATCTGCTGATCGGCGCCCGCCGCGGCAGCCCGCTGGCCGTCGGTCTGGGCGAGGGCGAAGCCTTCCTCGGCTCGGATGCCATCGCCCTCGGCCCCTTCACCGACCGCATCATCTATCTGACCGACGGCGACTGGGTGGTGCTGCCCCGCACCAGCCTGGAGATCCGCGACGAGAGCGGCCAGCCGGTGGTGCGCCCGGCCCGGGTGATCCCGGCCAATGTCTCCCTGATCGAGAAGGGCAACTATCGCCACTTCATGGCCAAGGAGATCCACGAGCAGAGCGAGGTCGTCGGCCACACCCTCGGCGCCTATCTGGATCTTTCCGGCGGCCATGCCCGGCTCGGCGAGGATCTGCCCTTCGATTTCGCCAAGGTGTCGCGGCTGTCCATCAGCGCCTGCGGCACGGCCTATTATGCCGGCCTGATCGGCAAGTACTGGTTCGAGCGCTATGCCCGGCTGCCGGTGGAAATCGACGTCGCCTCGGAATTCCGCTATCGCGAGCCGCCGCTGACCCCGGGAGAGCTGGCCCTCTTCGTGTCCCAGTCCGGCGAGACGGCGGACACGCTGGCGAGCCTGCGCCATTGCGCGGCGGAGGGGCTGGCGACGGCAGCCGTCGTCAATGTGCCGACCTCGACGATTGCCCGCGAGGCCGACGCCATGTTCCAGACCCTGGCCGGCCCGGAAATCGGTGTTGCCTCGACGAAGGCGTTCACCTGCCAGCTGGCGACGCTGGCCTGTCTGGCGATTGCCGCCGGGCGCGCGCGCGGCGTGCTGGCGCCGGCGGCCGAGGCCAAGCTGGTGGCGGAGCTGGCCGAGGTGCCGCGGCTGATTTCCCAGGCGCTGCGGCTGGAGCCCCAGATCGAGGCGCTGTCGCGCCGGCTGGCGCGGGCCCGGGACGTGCTCTATCTCGGCCGCGGCACCAGCTATCCGCTGGCGCTGGAAGGCGCGCTCAAGCTCAAGGAAATTTCCTACATCCACGCCGAGGGCTATGCGGCGGGCGAGCTGAAGCACGGGCCGATCGCCCTGGTGGACGAGAACCTGCCGGTGGTGGTCATCGCCCCTCATGACGCGCTGTTCGAGAAGACCGTGTCCAACATGCAGGAAGTGGCCGCCCGCGGCGGCCGCATCATCCTTGTGACCGACCGGCGCGGCGCGGAAGCCGCCGGTGGTGCCACGGTGGAGACCCTGATCCTGCCGGATGCGCCGGCCATTGCCGCGCCGCTGGTCTATGCGGTGCCGATCCAGCTGCTCGCCTATCACACCGCCGTGTTCAACGGCACCGATGTCGATCAGCCGCGCAACCTCGCGAAATCCGTCACGGTCGAATAAGATCGTCGCCGGGCGCCCCGGGCGAGGGAGATTCATGGCGGACGCGGACGACGAGATGCCGGACGAACCCCGGCCCCGGTTCGGGGCGGGGGCACGGCTCCGGACCTACTTCCTCACCGGTCTGGTGATCGCGGGGCCGCTGGCCATCACCCTCTATCTCACCTGGTCCTTTGTCGGCTGGGTGGATGCGTGGGTGAAGCCCTTCCTGCCGCTGCGCTACAATCCGGATACCTATTTCGACTTCCCGATCCCCGGTGTCGGCCTGCTGGTGGCCATCACCGGGCTGACGGTGCTGGGCTTCCTCACCGCCAACATCGTCGGCCGCTCGCTGGTGTCGGTCGGGGAATATCTGCTCGGGCGCATGCCCGTGGTGCGCAATCTCTATTCCGCGCTGAAGCAGATGTT
>JBBSSF010000720.1:0-1819 GCA_038242345.1 Hyphomicrobiales bacterium | reverse complement strand
GGCCGTGCTGGAAGCCGATGGCGAGGAAGGCCGGCGCATCGCGGCCCTGATGCGCACGAAATCGCCGACCTCGGTGGTCGTCACCTTCGCCGAGATGGAGCACGCCCGGACCATGAGCCGGGAAGAGTGCTTCGACATGGAATATCGCGTCTCCCTGCGCAGCCTGATGAAGCCGGACTTCTATGAGGGCGTGCGCGCGGTGGTGGTCGACAAGGACCAGAACCCGAAATGGGAGCCGGCGACCCTGGAAGAGGTGGATCCGGGCGTGGCCGACTGGTTCCTCGCCTCCCTCGGCGACCAGGAACTGGGGCTGGCCGCAAAGTCCGCCTGAACTGAAGAAAGACCGGAGGGGTCGGGAGGCCGGAGCCTCCCGAGCGGGGGATCGGGGGCGGAAGCCCCCGAAGGCGTCCCCATCATGACCGGCCAAAAGAGACGGCGATCAGGGAGAGGAAACGGCCATGGCGACCATCGCCTTCATCGGTCTTGGCAACATGGGCGGCCCGATGGCCGCCAATCTGGTGGGCGCCGGCCATAGGGTCTGGGGCGTCGATCTCGGTGGCGAGCACATTGCTTAGGCGGCCAGGGAGGGCGTCACGCCCGCGCCCTCGGCCATCGAGGCGGTGACGGAAGCCGACATCGTCATCACCATGCTGCCGGCGGGCGGTCCCGTCCGGGCGGTCTGGAGCGACATCGTGCCGACGGCCAAGCCCGGCACCCTGCTCATCGACTGCTCCACCATCGACGTCGCCACCGCCCAGGAGGTGCACAAGCTGGCGGCCGATGCCGGGCTGGCGGCGCTGGATGCGCCGGTCTCGGGCGGCACAGGCGGGGCGAAGGCGGCGACGCTGACCTTCATGGCCGGCGGCAGTGCGGAGGCCTTCGCGGCGGCCAGGCCCGTTCTGGAGAAGATGGGCAGGAAGGTCGTGCATTGCGGCGCCGCCGGCATGGGCCAGGCGGCCAAGATCTGCAACAACATGATCCTCGGCATCTCGATGATCGCCGTGTCCGAGGCCTTCGTGCTCGGCGAGAAGCTCGGGCTTGAGCATCAGGCGCTGTTCGATGTCGCCTCCACCTCGTCGGGCCAGTGCTGGGCGCTCACCTCCTATTGCCCGGTGCCCGGCCCGGTGCCGACCTCGCCGGCCAACAACGACTATCGCCCGGGCTTTGCCGTCGACCTGATGCTGAAGGACCTGAAGCTCGCCCAGGCGGCGGCGAAGCAGGCGGGGGCGGAGACCGACGCCGGCGCGCTGGCGGCCAAGCTCTATCAGGATCTGGCCGATGCCGGCGCCGGCATTGCCGATTTCTCCTCGATCATCCATTTCGTGCGCGCCCGCTCGGGCGTGTTCCAGGAGGCGTGAGGCGATGATCGGTCCCCTGGAGACCCTGTCGCTGGAACGCGACGGGGCGGTGCTGATCGTCCGTCTCGACCGGCCGAAGGTGCTGAACGCCCTCAATTCCACGGTGATGCAGGAGCTGGTCGCCGTCGCCCATGAGGCGGACCGGGATCCGGCGGTGCGGGTGCTGCTGCTGACCGGCTCGGAAAAGGCCTTCGCTGCCGGCGCCGACATCGCGGAGATGGCCGGCAAGACCTATCGCGAGATGTATGCCGAGGATTTCTTCTCGCCCTGGGACCGGTTCGCGGCCACCCGCAAGCCGGTGATCGCCGCGGTCTCCGGCTATGCGCTCGGCGGCGGCTGCGAGCTCACCATGATGTGCGACGTGGTGATCGCCTCGGAGACGGCGAAGTTCGGCCAGCCCGAAATCCGCCTCGGCGTCATGCCCGGCATCGGCGGCACCCAGCGGCTCACCCGGCTCGTCG
>JBBSSF010000719.1:0-1821 GCA_038242345.1 Hyphomicrobiales bacterium | reverse complement strand
TCGGCCGCTCGCTGGTGCGCGGCCTGCTCGGCGGCCTCCTCGGCGGACGCTGACGCCGCCCCCTCTTGACGACACGGGCGGAAGTCGCGCATCCCCTCGGGGGCGTGCCGCCCGTCGTCCCGTCCTGTCCGGCTCCCGAAGAGTAGGGAGGCGCTCCGGCCTCCGTCCGCCCTGTTGCCGCTCCGCCATGTCTT
The DNA here is from genome assembly GCA_038242345.1 of Hyphomicrobiales bacterium. Lineage (GTDB taxonomy): Bacteria > Pseudomonadota > Alphaproteobacteria > Rhizobiales > Segnochrobactraceae > JBBSSF01. Next base: position 1,627 of record JBBSSF010000719.1, on the reverse strand, counting down.
CGACAGGAAGGCGCGCCATATCCCGCCTCCCCGCACTGCATCCGGCCGGTTCTGCCGGCGGATGACAGCGCGCCCCGATCCGGCACCGCATCCGATGCGGGCCGGCCCCGCTCCGTTCGTGCCCTCCGACCGTCCAAGGGGAGCGTCCGCCATGACCGACAGCGAGACCCTCGCCCCGCCTCCCCGGGAGACGGAGGGTGACCTGACGCCGGATTTCGTCGCCGGCATCCGCGCGGCCATTGCGGTCGACGATGTCGAGCGGCTGAAGGAGATGACCGGGGATCTGCACGAGGCGGATCTCGGCGACCTTCTCCAGGCCCTGCCCGATGACGAGCAGGCCGAGCTGGTGCGCCTGCTCGGCACGGATTTCGACTTCACGGCCCTGACCGAGCTGGACGAGACCGTGCGCGTGCGCCTGCTGGAGGCGATGGCGCCGGAAGCCGTCGCCCGCGGCGTGCGCACCCTCGATTCCGACGACGCCGTCTACATTCTGGAAGATCTGGAGCCGGCCGAGAAGGACGCGATTCTCGACCGGATCCCCTATCACGAGCGCGCCCGGCTGATCCGGTCCCTCGATTATCCGGAAGAATCCGCCGGCCGGCGGATGCAGACCGAATTCATCGCCGTGCCACCCTTCTGGACCATTGGCCAGACCCTCGATTATCTGCGCGAGGAGGCCTCCAGCCTGCCGGAGACCTTCTACGAGCTGCATGTGGTCGATCCCGCCTTCCGGCTCACCGGCTTCGTGCCGCTGGACAAGCTGCTGCGCGCGCCGCGCCCGACCCGGATCGAGGATGTCTGCGACGAGGCGCACCACACCATCCGCGCCACCGACGATCAGGAGGACGTGGCGCGCATGTTCCGCCGCTACAACCTGATCTCGGCCGCCGTCGTCGACGAGGCCGGCCGCATGGTCGGCGTCATCACCATCGACGACGTGGTCGACGTCATCGAGGAGGAGGCGGAGGAGGACATCCTCGCCATCGCCGGCGTCGTCGGCGACGAGGAACTGTCGGATACGGTGCTCTATACCGCCCGCAGCCGCTTCCCGTGGCTGCTGGTCAACATGGGAACGGCCTTCCTGTCGGCGTCCATGATCGCGGTGTTCGATGGCACCATCGCCCAGATGGTGGCGCTGGCGGTGCTGATGCCCATCGTCGCCTCCATGGGCGGCAATGCCGGCACCCAGGCCATGGTCGTGACGGTGCGCGCCATCGCCACCCGCACCGTCAACCGGCGCAATCTAGTCCGCCTGATCGGTCGCGAGGTGCTGGTGGGGGCGGTGAACGGCCTCTCCTTCGCCCTCATCGTCGGCGTGGTCGCGGCCCTCTGGTTCCGCATGCCCCAGCTCGGCGGGGTGATCGCCACCGCCATGCTCGCCAATCTCATCATCGCCGGCCTTGCCGGGGCGACGCTGCCGCTGATCCTCAACCGCATCGGGGCGGATCCCGCCGTCGCCTCGGGGGTGTTCCTGACGACGATCACCGATGTGGTCGGCTTCGTCGCCTTCCTCGGCCTCGCCACCTGGTGGTTCGGCCTCGGCTGAAGCCACCCGGTGTCCACTTCGCTTGAAAATGCTCTGGCGCATTTCCCGTTCGCCCTAGCTCACGGAAAACGCTCCAGATTA
>JBBSSF010000718.1:0-1824 GCA_038242345.1 Hyphomicrobiales bacterium | reverse complement strand
TGCCCTCAGTCTATCCGTCCGGGGCATCTCTTGACCCCTGCCCCCCGCCGCACTGAAACATGAGCGGATCGGCCTTTCCAGCCTTCTAGATCGAACCCGGGGCGTCCGGCGTGGGGGGAAGGCCATTCTGCACAAGCGTGTTGGAAGCCCGCCGCTCATGTTGTCCGCCCGGGGGCCCCGGTTGCGCGCGGAACTTTTGCGCTGCAAACAAAATGAGGGGTGCGGTGCGTCCGCGCCATCAGGGGAAAATTGGCGTGCGCAGCGGACCCGTCCGACCGGCACGCGCGGGGCCTTGAGGACAGAATCGATGACGACGCGCGACAAGCCGTGGCTGTTCCGCACCTATGCCGGCCATTCGACGGCAGCGAAGTCGAACGAACTCTACAAGAGCAACCTGGCCAAGGGGCAGACAGGCCTCTCGGTCGCCTTCGACCTGCCGACCCAGACCGGCTATGACCCGGACCACGCGCTCTCGCGCGGCGAGGTGGGCAAGGTGGGTGTTCCGGTTTCCCATCTCGGCGACATGCGCGCCCTCTTCGACGGCATCCCGCTGGAGAAGATGAACACCTCGATGACCATCAACGCGACCGCCCCGTGGCTTCTGGCGCTCTATGCCGCCGCGGCCGAGGAGCAGGGCGCGGACGTCAAGAAGCTGCAGGGCACCACCCAGAACGACATCATCAAGGAATATCTGTCGCGCGGCACCTATGTGGTCCCGCCGGCGCCGTCGCTGAAACTCACCACCGACGTCATTGCCTGGACCTACCGGGCGATGCCGAAGTGGAACCCGATGAATGTCTGCTCCTACCATCTTCAGGAAGCCGGGGCGACGCCGGTGCAGGAGCTGGCCTATGCGCTCGCCACCGCCATTGCCGTGCTCGACGCGGTGAAGGCGTCCGGGGCCATTCCGGAGGAGGAATTCGGTGCCGCCGTCGGCCGCATCTCCTTCTTCGTCAATGCCGGCATGCGCTTCCTCACCGAAATCGCCAAGATGCGGGCCTTCGTCGATCTCTGGGACGAGATCGTCTCCGCCCGCTATGGCGTGACGGACCCGAAGCACCGGCTGTTCCGCTATGGCGTGCAGGTGAACTCGCTCGGCCTGACCGAGCCGCAGCCGGAAAACAACGTCTACCGCATCCTTCTGGAAATGCTGGCGGTGACGCTGTCCAAGAAGGCGCGTGCCCGCGCCGTGCAGCTGCCGGCGTGGAACGAGGCCCTCGGCCTGCCGCGGCCCTTTGACCAGCAGTGGTCGCTGCGTGCCCAGCAGATCCTCGCCTATGAGACCGACCTCCTGGAATTCGGCGACATCTTCGATGGCTCCATCGAGATGGACAAGCGCGTGGAGGCACTGAAGGACGAGGCGCGGGCGGAGCTTTCCCGCATCGACGCCATGGGCGGCGCCATCGCGGCGGTCGAATCCTCCTACATGAAGCAGAAGCTCGTCGAGTCGAATGCCCGGCGTCTGGCCGGCATCGAATCGAAGGAGCAGATCGTCGTCGGCGTGAACGCCTTCACCGAGAGCGAGCCGTCGCCGCTGGCCACCGGCACCTCGGCGATCCTGACGGTTCCCGAAGGCGTCGAGGCCGAGGCCATCGAGCGCATCAGGGCGTGGCGCGACGGGCGCGACGCCCGCGCCGTGGCCGTGGCGCTCAGGGACCTGGAGCAGGCGGCGCGCGAAGGCCGCAACATCATGGAGCCGTCGGTCGCCGCGGCGAAGGCCGGCGTCACCACCGGCGAGTGGGGCGAGACGCTCCGCCGGGTGTTCGGCCAGTATCGCGCCCCGACGGGTGTCGGCCGGGCGGCGCGGGCCGATGCCGGCGATCT
>JBBSSF010000717.1:0-1824 GCA_038242345.1 Hyphomicrobiales bacterium | reverse complement strand
GATCTGGGTGGCCGCCGAGCGCAGCACGCTTTCGAGCCTGGTGCCCTCGCTGACTGCCGATTTCATCCCGGTGACGAGCACGCGGGAAAAGCTGCGCGCCGCCGCCTGAAGGCTGGCGTCCAGATCGCTGGCAAAGCGGCTGGCGCCGTCCCACACCCCATCCTCCGTTCCGGATGCATCCTCTTGCGCCATGACGGGTCTCCTGCGGGCGCGCCTGTCCGGGGCGGAGCCGATCCCGGCCCGCCCTGGCAGACCTGCGCCGGTTTACTGAGCCGGAGCAGTTGTCCCGGCGACGGGAAACTGCGTCCGCGCGGTCCGGTCGGGAAAGCGGTCCATCAACCGGTCGAGATCGGCCCGCGCCGGTGCGGCGGCGCGCGGGCGTGCGGGCTGGCGGCCGCGCACGGCGGCGGCCAGCTCCCGCGGGGTGAGATGCCAGAACCCGGCCGGCGACAGCCGCAGCACGCCGAAGCCGAAGGCCATGGCCGCGTCCCAGGGAAAGGCCGCGGCGCCCGTGTCGGTGGACGCCGCGGCTCTCAAGGGTCCTCGCCGGTCTCCCGGCTGCTGCCGAAGGTCGCCACCAGCAGGTCGACGACGATGGCGGCAAAGCCGGCGGCGCCACCGGGCGTCGCCATGGCCGCCACCTGCCCGTCCTCCACCTGATGTCCGGCGCCGCGAAGCCCGGCCCCGATCACCCGGATGGCATCGCCCGCCGAGAGCCGGCCGGAGCCGAGACGGTCGGCGAGCGCGGCCATGTCGTCGACGCCGAAGGCCTGTTCCAGTTCGGCCAGCGCCCCGAGGGTGAGGACGAGGGTCCAGCGCCGCCCGTCGAGCATCGCCTCGATCTCGCCGCGCAAACGGTTCGCCATGATCGCCGGCCCTCAGAGTGCGGTGAAGGTCAGGGCGCCGGCGGATTCGAGGGCGATCTCGAAGGTCGCCTCGCCATCATGGTCGCCGGCATATTCGAGGCCGGTGATCTGGAACGGGCCGGCGACGGTGCCGAAATCCGGCAACACGATCTGCATGGCCCGGCTGTCGCCGGCAAAGAACAGCTCGCGCATCAGCGCGTCCGAGGACTGGTCGCGGAAGATGCCCGAGCCGGAGACCGAGGCCCGCCGCACGCCGGCACCCGCCAGAAGCTCGCGCCAGCGGCCGGAGGATTCGGAGTCGGTCACGTCGACGGTGTCGGCATTGAAGGCGAGCCGCCGGGCGCGCAGGCCGGCCACGGTGACGAAACTGCCGGACCCGGTGGAGTCCAGCTTTAGGAGAAGATCCTTGCCCTTCTGCACGGCCATGGCCGCAGTCCTTCCTTCGGTGTCCCGTGGAGCATCTTCAGGCGACGCGGACGCCGGAGTGCCTGAATAAAATGCGCCAGATCAACAGATTGGAGCCTCGTCCCGCACGCCTGGGCGAGCGGGAGACGCGCGCGACCGGCCGCCGTCAGAGCGGTTCGGTGACGGCGCGAAAGCGCAGCTGGCCGTCCACGAAGCGCCGGTCGCGGCTTTCCGAGACGACCCGCTCGACGAGCCGCATCGACACCAGCCGGTGCCCCTCCGGGGCAAGGTCCGCCGCGTCCAGAAGCGCGTCGATGCGGTCGGCAATCGCCGCGGCCTCGCGCCGGCCATCGGCCCGGGAGACGATGCGCACGACGAGGGTGTGCTCGTGGATCGGCCCGCCCCCGGCGCCGATACGGGCCAGCCGCATTTCGCCGAGCGCCACGAAGGGCACCGCCGCGCCGCGCGGGGCCCGGTCATGGATGCGGCTGCCGGTGCCCAGCAAGCCGGCAAGGACGGTGTCCGCCGTCAGGCAGGCATGAACCGCCGCCTG
>JBBSSF010000716.1:0-1835 GCA_038242345.1 Hyphomicrobiales bacterium | reverse complement strand
TGACAGCGATCATTCGCGGGTCGAGGGGGACGTGGGCAAGGCCGGCGTGGCCATCGATTCGGTCGAGGACATGAAGATCCTTTTCGACGGCATTCCGCTGGACCGGGTGTCGGTGTCCATGACCATGAACGGCGCCGTGCTGCCGGTGCTGGCACTCTATGTCGTGGCGGCCGAAGAGCAGGGCGTCGGCCCGGAAAAGCTCTCGGGCACCATCCAGAACGACATCCTGAAGGAGTTCATGGTCCGCAACACCTTCATCTATCCGCCGGCGCCGTCGATGCGGATCATTGCGGACATCTTCGCGCATACCTCGACTTATATGCCGAAGTTCAACTCCATCTCGATCTCCGGCTACCACATGCAGGAGGCCGGCGCGACGGCGGATCTGGAGCTCGCCTACACGCTCGCCGACGGCATCGAATATATCCGCGCCGGCAAGGCGGCGGGCCTGAAGGTCGACAAGTTCGCGCCGCGGCTCTCCTTCTTCTGGGCCATCGGCATGAACTTCTTCATGGAGATTGCCAAGATGCGGGCCGCGCGCCTGCTCTGGGCCAAGCTCGTGAAGGAGAATTTCTCGCCGGAGAGCGAGAAGTCGCTGTCGCTGCGCACCCACTCCCAGACTTCCGGCTGGTCGCTGACCGCCCAGGACGTCTTCAACAATGTCGTGCGCACCGGCGTGGAGGCCATGGCCGCCACCCAGGGCCACACCCAGTCGCTGCACACCAACGCGCTCGACGAGGCGCTGGCGCTGCCGACGGACTTCTCGGCCCGCATCGCCCGCAACACCCAGCTGCTCCTGCAGCAGGAGAGCGGCACCACCCGGGTGATCGACCCGTGGGGCGGCTCCTATTATGTGGAGAAGCTGACGGCGGAACTGGCCGCCAAGGCGCTGTCCCATATCGAGGAAGTGGAAAAGCTCGGCGGCATGGCCAAGGCCATCGAGGCCGGCATTCCGAAGCTCCGCATCGAGGAGGCGGCCGCCAAGACCCAGGCCCGCATCGACAGCCGCACCCAGACGGTGGTCGGCGTCAACAAGTACAAGCCCGAGAATGATCCGCCGATCGACGTGCTGAAGGTCGACAATTCGGCCGTGCGCGCCGCCCAGATCGACAAGCTGCAGCGCCTCAGGGCCGAGCGCGACCCGAAGGCGGTGGAAGCCGCTCTCGATGGCCTGACGAAGGCTGCGGCGGAGGGCAATGGCAACCTGCTGGCGCTGGCCATTGATGCGGCCCGGGCCAAGGCCACCGTCGGCGAAATCTCGTTCGCGCTGGAAAAGGTGTTCGGCCGCCACAAGGCCGAGATCCGGGCGATTTCCGGTGTCTACAAGCGGGAGGTGGGCTCCATGTCCGACGCGGTTACCCGGGTCTCCAAGCTGGTGGAAGAGTTCGAGGCGGAAGACGGTCGCCGGCCGCGCATTCTCGTCGCCAAGATGGGCCAGGACGGCCACGACCGCGGCCAGAAGGTGATCGCCTCGGCCTTCGCCGATCTGGGCTTCGACGTGGATATCGGGCCGCTGTTCGCCACTCCGGAAGAGTGCGCCCGGCAGGCGGTGGAAAATGACGTCCACATCGTCGGCGTGTCGTCGCTGGCCGCCGGCCATTTGACGCTGGTGCCGGCCCTCAAGGCGGCGCTGGAGGCGGAAGGCCGCGGCGACGTGATGATCGTGGTCGGCGGCGTCATCCCGCCCCAGGATTTCGACGCCCTCTACAAGGCGGGCGCGACGGCCATCTTCCCGCCCGGCACCGTGATCGCGGAAGCCGCCGAGAAGCTGCTGCATACCCTGATGGAGAAGTATGGCTACGCGCCGAAGGCCGCGGCAGAATAAGTCTTCCCTT
>JBBSSF010000715.1:0-1843 GCA_038242345.1 Hyphomicrobiales bacterium | reverse complement strand
TTGGCCGTGGCCGCATCCGGAGAGATGGTCATCTCAGGCAGCCTTCCGCGCGACGATCATCACCCAGGGGAAGCGCCAGGCGTTGAACTCCGGCGCCAGCGTGCCCGGCATCTCCTCGAAGGGGACGACCTCGACGCTGTCGAAGCCGGCCTTGCGGTGGGCGTCCGTCAGGTCCATCTGGTCGAGCAGCACCATGAAGGGCTCGTTGTTGCGCGCGCTGTGACCGTAGTGGATGAACTTGCGGAACGGATCCTCGCCCGGCAGGAAGTCCAGATGGATGGAAATGCCGCCCGGTGACAGCAGACGGTGGCTTTCCGCCAGCATCTTCTCGATATGGCTGGGCGGCATCTCGTGCAGCACCATGGTGCTGGTCACGACATCATAGGCGCCGGCTTCCAGACCGGTGTCGATGGCATCGGCCTGACGGAAGCGGATGTTGCGCATCTGGCTTTCGGCGGCGCGCATCCCGGCGACCTTGAGGCAGGGGGCTGCCAGATCGACGCCGACGACCTGAGCGTCCGGCATCTCGCCGGCAAAGGGCCGGGTGGAGCCGCCGAAGCCGCAGCCGAGATCGGCCACCGCGCGGACCGGCCGGCCGGCGCGGGCCATCACTTCCGCGGTGAAGCGATAATGCAGGTTGCTGCCGCGATCGAGCAGCGGCGTGGTGGAGCGGGTGCCGCGCTCATAGACCCGGCCGGCCAGCTCGTCGCTCCACACGCCACCCGGATGCTGGTGAATGTCGGTGGTGACATAGTAGTCGGGCTGCACGAAGTCCGGGTCGATCTCGACCAGACCCGCCGGCGGCTCGGTCAGTTCGGCGGCGAGCCGGTCGCGGAAGCGCTCATGATGCGGCACCAGCCCGTGCAGGCCGGAATATTTCATGCGCTGGAGATGGCGCTCGAACCAGCCGAAGAACTGCACCGCGGTGTCATCGCCGATGAGGGCGGCCACGTCGTCCGGGGTTTCCGGCGGCTCGGCGCCGGCGGCGATGGCGGCCTGATAGGTCTCGCGCACATGGGGGAACAGGGTCCGCGTCCACCACAATTTGCAGTCGAGAACGAAGGCCTGGTGAGCGTCGAAGGGGCGGAAGGTCGGCAGTTCCTCGAGCATGGCGGGGGATCCTTGAGCGGGAACAGGGAAGGGGAAAGCCGGAGGGCGGCGCTCAGCGCGCCAGATCCGCCGGGGCGCCGAGCGAGACTTCCTCTCCGGTGGAGGCGCGCATGATCTGGGCGACAAAGGCGCGGCGGCTGGCATCCAGCCGGGCGGACAGATCCGGCGCCGGGGTGAAGCCGTCCAGTGCCCCTTCGGGGAGGGTGCCGGAGGAGACGAGCAGGGCCTCCAGACAGGCCAGCCGGTCGCGGGTGACGTGCAGTTCGGCAGCCACCGTCATCAGCATGTCGAGCACGCGGTCGATGGCGGGATCGGCAAAGAAGGTCTGCTCGGCGCTGAGGGGCCGACCGGAGGGGTGAGCGGGGGCGGTCATGGCATCTCCTCGGGGTCGCATCCGGGCGACCGCGGTTCGCGAGGGGGAGAGGGCACCGGCGGGGCGTGACCCCGCCGGTGCCCGTCGCTCCGCCTCTTGGGGGGGAGGAGGGCGGAGCGGACGCGGGCGGGCGGGCGTCAGGCCGACTGGATCATCTTCCACGCGCCGGCGCCGAACACCTCGTCGGCAAGGCGGGCATTCAGCGGCTCCAGCTCGGCCGGCAGGCCCGCGCCCGGCAGGGTGATGACGCTGTCGGCGCCATTGGCCTTGGCCCAGGTCTCCAGATCCGACGCCTTGAGCGCCAGGCCGCGCTCATAATATTCGGTCTGCTCCAGCTCGTTGAAGCTCGTCTGGAGGATG
>JBBSSF010000714.1:0-1847 GCA_038242345.1 Hyphomicrobiales bacterium | reverse complement strand
CGTTGCCGAGCGCATCGAGGGCGTGACCATCATCGTGATCCGCCAGGCTGGCGAGACCGGTCAGCTCTACGGTTCGGTGTCGCCGCGCGACATCTCCGATGCCCTGACCGATGCCGGCTTCGCCGTCACCCGGTCGCAGGTTCTCCTGGAGCACCCGATCAAGACGATCGGCCTGCACGAGATCGTCATCGCCCTCCATCCGGAGGTCGAGGTCGCCATCACCGTGAACGTCGCCCGCAGCGCCGACGAGGCCGAGCGGCAGATGGCCGGTGAGGACCTGTCGGTCCGCGAGGAAGACGGCTTCGTGTTCGAGGAAGTCGTCGAGGGCGAGGAAGTCGCCGAGGAAGAAGAAGAGGCCTGAGGCCGCTTCCGGGAGCGCCCCCGGCGTCTCCCCTCCTCCCGCAAGATCCGGAAAAGCCCCGTCGCTCCGCGGCCGGGGCTTTTTCTTTGGGTGCCGACCGACATGATACCAGGCGCATGGTGCGGTCAGCACCTCGCGCGACCGGTCTCAGGCATTGAAGCGGAACAGCAGGACGTCGCCATCCTGCACCACATATTCCTTGCCTTCGTCCCGGGCCCTGCCGGCTTCCTTGGCGCCCACTTCGCCGTTGAAGGCGACATAGTCGTCAAAGGCGATGGTCTGGGCGCGGATGAAGCCGCGCTCGAAATCCGAATGGATGACGCCGGCCGCCTGGGGGGCCTTCATGCCCTTGTGGATCGTCCAGGCGCGGGCTTCCTTCGGACCCACGGTGAAATAGGTCGCGAGCCCCAGAAGGGCGTAGCCAGCGCGGATCAGACGGTCCAGACCCGGCTCGGTGAGACCCAGGGTCTCCAGGAACTCCGCCTGCTCCTCGTTGGAGAGCTGGGCCACTTCGGCCTCGATGGCCGCCGAGATCACCACGGACCCGGCGCCCTGCCGCTTCGCCATCTCCTCGACCGCGGCGGAGAACTTGTTGCCGGTCGCCGCCGAGCCCTCGTCCACATTGCAGACATAGAGGACGGGCTTGGAGGTGAGCAGGTTGAGCATGCGGAAGTCCCGCTCCTGCTCGGCATCCACCTTCAGCTCGCGGGCGGGCTTGCCCTCGCGCAGCAGCGCCAGCGTGGCATCCATCAGAGCCACCTGGGCCTTGGCGTCCTTGTCGCCGCCCTGGGCCTTCTTGCGCAGCGGCACGACGCGGCGCTCCAGGCTCTCCATGTCGGAGATCATCAGCTCGGTCTCGACGGTCTCGGCGTCCGCCACCGGATCGACGCGGCCTTCGACATGGGTGATGTCGCCATCCTCGAAGCAGCGCAGCACATGGGCGATGGCGTCGACTTCGCGGATGTTGGCGAGGAACTGGTTGCCGAGGCCCTCGCCCTTGGAGGCACCGCGCACCAGGCCGGCAATGTCCACGAAAGTGAGGCGGGCGGGCACCAGCTCGCGCGACTTGCCGATGGTGGCGAGCTTGACGAGGCGCGGATCGGGCACCGCCACCTCGCCGGTGTTCGGCTCGATGGTGCAGAAGGGATAGTTGGCCGCCTGCGCCGCCGCGGTCTTGGTCAGCGCGTTGAAGAGGGTCGACTTGCCGACGTTCGGCAGGCCGACGATGCCGCATTTGAAGCCCATCCGGGTGTGCTCTCTCTGTCGGGGCGGTATCAATTGATTAAGGCGCGCAGGCTTAAGGCTCGAACTGGCCGCGTGGCGCCGGTTGGCCAGCGTCTTCGCCTGCGGGCGGGCGCTGCGTCAAGGGGTGACGTCCGCCTTATTCCCTCCGCCTGCACCGCGCAGGATGCGGACCGGCAGGGCGGGCACACCGGCGCCGCCAGCCGCCGGCCCGGAGCCGCGGACCCACCCTGCCCCGGCCCCG
>JBBSSF010000713.1:0-1852 GCA_038242345.1 Hyphomicrobiales bacterium | reverse complement strand
TTCTGGGCATTCGCCCGTAATAGCTATGAGAATAAGACCATCGCGACTCCCTGCGCGCGCCATTTCGTGAGAAAAATGAAGAGAGAAGCGCGCGCCATGGCGCCGCGTATCCGCGATTGCCCTCCATTTATCCGGCGCTATCCGGAGCAGCGCGATCGGCCTTTTTATTAAATATTTGGCATCATCCGTTTTTAGCATCGAATTTGTGCCTACATTATCCACTTGATAGAAAATAATATATTTAGCAAAGAGAACCTTCTTAGATTATAAAATTTTTTGCTCCAGCGTCCACCAAACTGGCGGCAGATAAGTCGGATCCGGCCGCGGCACCGGCGCTCACCGGAAGTGGCCAAAAGCACTGGACCGCCGGTCGGCGGGTCGGATAGGAACCGGAAGGCGGGCTGGTGCCCGCGATTGCCCGGGATCCGTGTCCCTGCGGATCATCCGCCAGCCAGGAGCCGCATTCATATGGCCGCCCTCCCCGATCGTCTGCGCATCGCCGTCCTGTTCGGGGGGCGGTCGGCCGAACATGATGTCTCCGTGCTCTCGGCGACCAACGTTCTCGCCGCCCTCGATCCCGCCCGCTATGACGTGCTGCCGGTGTTCATCACCCGCGACGGGCGCTGGCTGGAAAGCCGCATCGAGGCGGGCGTGCCGGCCACCCCGGAAAGCGGAACCGAGCTCACGCTCGTGCCCGGCGGCCGCGGCCGGCTGATCGCCCTGCCGCCCGGCGGCCAGCCGGAAGAACGCCCGGCCATCGATCTCCTCTTCCCCGTGCTGCATGGCCTCCATGGCGAGGATGGCACGGTGCAGGGGCTCGCCTCGGTCATGCGGGTGCCGCTGGTCGGCTGCGGCCTCCTCGGCTCCGCCGCCGGTCTGGACAAGGATATCGCCAAGCGCCTGCTCAACGCGGCCGATGTGCCGGTCGCCCGGGCTGTCACCATCGACCAGACCACGGCGCCGGTCTTCGAGGAGCTGGTGGCCGAGCTCGGCCTGCCGATGTTCGTCAAGCCGGTGCGGCAGGGCTCGTCGGTCGGCGTCAGCAAGGTGACGGATGCGGCCAGCTTCGCGGCGGCGCTCACGGAAGGCTTCCGCCATGACGACAGGCTGCTGGCCGAGGAATTCATCCGCGGGCGCGAGATCGAGTTCGCCGTGCTGGAAGCCCCCGATGGCAGCCTGTTCGTCTCCCGCCCCGGCGAGATCCGGCCGGCCGAGAGCCATGGCTTCTACAGCTACGACGCCAAATATATCGATGCCGATGGCGCGGCCCTGATCGTGCCCGCCCAGCTGCCGGCCGAGGTGGAGGAGGAGATGCGCGCCATCGCCGCCCGCGCCTTCCGGGCCGTCGGCTGCGATGGCATGGCCCGGGTGGACTTCTTCCTGACAGCCGACATGCAGCCCCTCCTCAACGAGCTGAACACCATCCCCGGTTTCACCAACATCAGCATGTATCCGAAGGCGATGGCGGCCAGCGGCGTCAGCTATCCGGATCTGCTCGACCGGCTGGTGGCCCACGCCCTCGCCCGCGCCGCCCGCGACACGGCCGCCGGCTGATCCGGACACGGCAGCAGGAAGAGCGGGGCGCGCAAGAAAGCCGGTCCTTGGCAGGACAAGGGCCCTCTTCCGGCGCCCGGAGGGGCCGCGGCTTGTCCCGCGCCCTCTCTCCGCAGCACATGAAAAGACTTCTTTATCTGACGCATTTTCCTCACGCGAACCGACATCCACGTCGCTGGAGAAGGCTCTATCCCGCGCGCGGCAGACGGATCGTCACTTCCAGCCCGCCTTCCGCGCGGTTGGCGAGCTGGATGCGGCCGCCATGGGCCTCCACCACAGATTTCACGATGGCAAGCCC
>JBBSSF010000712.1:0-1857 GCA_038242345.1 Hyphomicrobiales bacterium | reverse complement strand
GGAGCCCCCCCGTGGATGCGGCCTCCTGTGCAAGGCCACGCAGGAATTCCTCGCGCTCGCCGCCCCATTGCAGGGACCAGGCGAGCGCGGCGGTCAGTTTTTTACCGCCGCCTCCAGATCAACGGCGCCCTGCCGCTCGACCACCGTGGCCGCGAAGCGAACGGCGGCGCGAAACTCGTCGGTGGCCGGGTCCGACAGCAGCGACTGCGCCTGTCCCGGGGAAAATGGGATGGGCGATCCCTCGTCGTCCTCCAGATTGGCCCAGTCCTGAAGAACGGCCATGAGGACGTCAGTTTCGATGGCCGCCTCGTCCACCGGGTCGACGAATGTCACCCGCTGGATGGCCGGGAGAGCGTTCTGCCCGCGCCGGCGGGTGCGCTCGGCATCCGGGCCGCCGAGCGGCAGGACTTTCAGCGCGAGATCGCCGAAGCCGGGGATGTTCGTCACCCATGCCCCGGCGGAGAGACGCGCATCACGCTTGATCTTCGAGAGCTTCATGCTTTCCTCTTGCGGTCAGGATCAGGCGACGGCGCGGGTGATGCCGATCACCTTCGTTGCCGTGGTGTCGTAGGTCGCCTCGAACGGAACGGTCAGCATGATGTCCGACGTCACATTGCGCTCGGACAGGTTCGGTTCGCCGAATACGATGCGGGGCAGCGAGATCGTATATTTCTTGTTCGTCTCGGTGCCGATCGTCGCCGACAGCGCCGCATTGGCGTGCGCCAGCACATCCTCGATCAGCGCCTTGTCCTGGAAATAGACATCCATGCTGCCGGTGATGATGCACTGGCCGAGGCCGAATTCCTCGGAATAAGGACTGTCCACCACCAGCCTGTCGCGCAGGTTGTTCGCGATCTGGAGCGACAGCTTGGCGACCTTGAGGGTGTAGGCGCCGACCGTCAGAGCTGCCACGCCATAGGGGGCCGCGATGATCGCGTTCGTGTTCGCCGCGGCATAGGTCGCGCCGGAGAGTGCGGCTGCAGCATAGACCTGATTGCGCGCCTTGATCGTGGCGTTGATCTGCACCGCCTGCCGCGGCGTCAGGTCCAGCGTGAGCTGGTCCACCATGCATCCGGTGGTGCGGATATAGGTGTCCGTGGTGCCCTGTTCGACGCGCTCCTCGATGGCAAAGAAAGCCGGCGTCACCCCGTTGGCAATCGTATTCGTCACCCACGGCGACATCAGCGCCGCGGCGATCACGTCGTCCCACGAGCCATAGGACAGTTCGCCCTGGAGATTGCCGGACGCGGCATATCCGGCCAGCATGATGTCGCTGCGGGCACGGTCGGCGCGCAGCTCCTCGGAAGCGATCTGGAATTTGTTCGGCCCGAGGGACGACTTGGTGACGCGGATGTTCGTGAAGGCCGGGGTGGCCGGGATCGTCCCGAACGCCGTCTGCGCGACAAGCGAGACCTGCGTCTGGGCGCCAACAGCGAATGCCATGGGTGGCTCCTGTCAGAGGGCGCGCGCGGCGCCGGGCAACAAAAAGCCGGGCGCGATGGCCCGGCCGGGGATGATGGCCGCCGGTCAATCGCCGACGGAGTCGGGGATAGCGTTCGGAACGGTCTCCGGATCTGCCTTCGGCTCCGCAAGGAAGCCACGAGACATCAGCCGATCCGCCAGCACATCAGGAACGTCGATTTCCTCGCCGGCCCGCACGGGTACGACCTTTCCGTCGCGCTCGAACCCGAACGCGATCTTCGCCTTGACAATCATGGGTGGGGTCCTTCAGCCGATCACGTCGAACCAGTAGCGAACACCGAAACTGATTTCATAAGCCTGCCCGTCCGGTCCGCCCTCGGCAGTCACCGGCGGGTTCGCCTCGAAGGTCTTGAGCGCCCCGGCGAGGAGCGACTG
>JBBSSF010000711.1:0-1867 GCA_038242345.1 Hyphomicrobiales bacterium | reverse complement strand
TGGCTGATGTTGACGCCAGCGACGGACGGGGTTGCCCCGAGCGTCGGCAGGAGCCCGGCCGCGGGCGCACTGGCCCCGGCGCTCTTCTCGACGAGACCGAGAGCGCTGCCGAGCGTCTTCAGGAGACCCATGCCGTCAGACCTTGAATGCGCGGCTCAGGTAAAGGCTCAGGCCGAACTGGTCGATCGCCGCAAGCTGCGTTCCGAGCCAGTTCACGTGCCCCTCTTCATCCGCAAGGATGCTCTCGAACAGGGCCGATGACACCAGATCGCGGGCATCGTTGCGACAGTAGATCGCCGCCTCGGAGTAGGCCGCCACCGCTTCCCGCTCCAGCGCCAGATCGGCTGTCAGGAGCTCCGGGACGGATGCGCCGACCCGCGGAGCGGCGATCGCGCCGACGTCAAGATCGCCGCCGAGCAGCGTGATGCGGTCCATGAAGCGCCGACGATGGCCGCGCTCCTCCTCCGCCTCGCCACGCTCGTGCTCCGCCAGCTTGGCCAGCCCCCAGTTGTCGAGCAGAGCCGCATGGATTTCATATTGCAGCGCAGACCGCGTTTCGGCGACCACGGCCGCGGTCAGGCGCTGAAGAACGCCGGGCGTTCCCTGCATGTCATCACCCCAGAACCAGAAGGCCGCGCTCTTCGTAGACAGACGCCTCGGCCACCGGCGTCATTGGCGCGGCGCCGAACGCCATCGTCAGCGCCACCATGCCATCGATCCGACCGGCAGACCGCGCCTTGGTCAGCTTCCTGTTCCCGGCCGGGTCCGTCTGCACCCGCGCATTTCGCGCGCACGTCTCAAGGACCGGGTTCCCGTCGTGGCGCAGCCGCCCGTTCAGCAGCGCGCCTTCCAGATCCCGAAGCGCCGGGCTCATGGACTGGAAGCCCTGCCCGAACTCCAGAAAGTGCCGCTCGATATCGTCTTCCGTGAACCCGGCCCGGACCAACCATGGCTTCAGGTGCTTGAACCCCCACCGGTCGAACGCGATCACTTCGATCCGGTAGCGGCTGAACGCCTCGCGCAGCCACACGGCCACCCATTCATATTCGATCGACTTGCCCGGGGCCGCCTCAAGGAAGCCCTGCCGGTGCCACACATCATAGGGCACGCGGTCGGCCCGGGACTTCTCCGCGAGGCCTGTGCCCGGGAGCCAGAAAGTCGGCTTCACATGCCAGATCCCGTCGACGCTCCCCATCAGCACGCACGCCGTCAGGTCGGACGTCGCGGACAAGTCGAGCCCGCCATAGAGCGGCACCCCGTCCAGATCGTCCACATCCCCCGCGCATCCTTTCCAAACGCCCTCGGAGACGAACGGGTCTTCCGCCTCGATGCGCTGGTTCAGGATCAGGTTGCGATATTTGGACTCCAGGCTCGGCATCCGGCGGGCATCCTCCGCCATTGCCCGGGTCTCAGCCGCGTTCTGGAAGTCCCCGAACGCAGGGTTCGCCTTCCGGATTGCCTCTTCGGAAAACGCGTCCATCTCTGCCGGCGCGGTGTATAGCGAGACCACCGTGCGCGGATCATGCCCGGCCAGTGCGTCGTCGATCAGCACCGACAGCAGATCCGCGTCCGTCGGCGCCTGCGTCGAGATGATGATCGACAGCGGCTGATCCTGAGCACCGGTCGCCGTCTCCAGCGCCTCGTAAAGCTCCGATTGCGGCCCGCGCACCTGCCCGAGCTCGTCATGTACCACCAGCACCGGCGAAAAGCCGTAGGCCGTGGAGGCTTCCGCCGAAAGCGCTCGGTAGAGCGTCCCCAGGTCCCCGCAGGCAAGCTGCTTGGCCGTATCCCGGACCGTCACGAACGCCGCCAGATCCGGCGACATCCGAACCATATTCGCCGCAAGTGAGAACAGGATCGCCGCCTG
>JBBSSF010000710.1:0-1874 GCA_038242345.1 Hyphomicrobiales bacterium | reverse complement strand
CCTGTCGGCGGCGGTCGCCCCGGGCGGGGCGCTGGTGCTCTCCGGGCTCAGGGTGGAAGATGTCCGCCGCATCGTCGCCACCTACCGGGCGCGCGGCCTGATCCTGCGGCACCGCTTCATCCGCGATGGCTGGGCCGCCCTCACCTTCACGCGCTGAAATGGCCCCGGGCCGGCAGCCGCCGGGAGCAAAGGGCGTCCGCTGGCCCGTCCGGGTTGCGGTCGTCCTGATGGCGCTGGCGGCCCCCGCCGCGGCCCGGGCAGACGATCCGCCCCGGCGGGTCGTCTCCCTCAACATGTGTGCCGACCAGCTGCTGCTGGCGCTGGCCGATCCCGGCCAGATCGCGGCCCTCAGCCGCTATGCCCGGGATCCGCGCCTCAACGCGCTGGCGGAGGCAGCCGCGGCCTATCCGTCCGCGCCGCCGGCGGCCGAAGCGGTGCTGGCCCTGAAGCCGGATCTCGTGCTTTCGGGCGGGCTCACTCCGCCGGCCACCCGCGATCTGCTCGCCGCCCAGGGCGTCCGGCTGGCCGAGGTCGCCTCGGTGGAAAATGTGGACGCCGCACGAGACCAGATCCGGGCGATTGCCGACGTGCTCGGCCATCCGGAGCGCGGCACGGCCCTCATCGACAGGATCGACCGCGCCCTTGCCGATGCCGGAGCCCGCATTCGGGGCGACGGTCGGACGGCGCTCTATCTCCAGCGCCGCGGCTTCGTTTCCGGCGCGCGCACGCTGATCGGCGATCTGCTCGCCCGCCTCGGCTTTCGCAGCGCCGGCGGCGAGTTCGGCGTGGGCTCGGTCGGCGCCGTGGCCCTGGAGCGCCTGGTGGCCCGTCCGCCGGACATCCTCATCCTGGGCGCCCGCGACCGCACCGCCGAGGATCAGGGCACCGCCCTCCTCGCCCACCCGGCCCTTGCCCGCATGACGGACCCGGACCGGGTGGTGGTGTTTCCGGAAGTGCTGTCCATCTGCGCCGGACCGGTGCTGCCCCGGGCAATCACCACCCTTGCCGATGGTCTGGCCGCAGTGCCGGATCCCGCCGGCCGGTGATGATGCCCGCCGGGGAGGCGGCGGACACGGGATCGGCCAGGGGGATTCCTGCGCCGGGATCATGCCGGGCACGCGAAGTGCTGACCGCACCCGCGCGCCTGAAGAGCAGCAGATTTCTCATATGCCCCAAGGACATGAGAAATCTGCATCGGAATACCAAAGAGTCCTCTTTGAGGATCTTTGGTATCAGTCCGCCTTCCAGATGTCCGCGTCGATCTGCCCCTTGAGTTCTGGCATCTGGGTGGCGACGAACTTCGGTTCCACGCCCATCCTGCGCTTGGCCAGATAGTCCTCGGCGAGCTTCACCACCGTGCCGGACAGCGCCAGGATCGCGATCAGGTTGATGGTCGCCATCAGGCCCATGGAGGCGTCGGCGGCATCGAACACGGTGGCAACCGTCTGCACCGATCCCCAGATCACCATGGCGCACACCGCCGACCTCAGGATCGTGCGGCCCAGATGGCTGCCGATCTTCAGGAAGGTCAGCGCACCTTCGGCATAGGAATAGTTGCCGATGATCGAGGTGAAGGCGAAGAAGAAGATCGCCACCGCGATGAAGTGGGCGCCGAGCGGACCGATCTGGGAGACCACCGCCTGCTGGGTCAGCTGGGTGCCGGTGGGACCACCGGGCACCATGACGCCGGACAGCAGGATGATGAGGGCGGTCGCGGTGCAGATCAGGATGGTGTCGATATAGACGCCGAGGGCCTGGACGAAGCCCTGGCTGGCCGGATGATGCGGATCCGGAGTGGCGACGGCGGCGATGTTCGGCGCCGAGCCCATGCCGGCCTCGTTGGAGAACAGGCCGCGCTTCACGCCGTTCATCAT
>JBBSSF010000709.1:0-1875 GCA_038242345.1 Hyphomicrobiales bacterium | reverse complement strand
GAGGATCTTTGGTATCAGGTCCCCGGGAGGCTCCGGATCCTTTGCGGCCGGCCTCGGGTGCCCCGGGACAGGGAGGACTGCGCGTCCGTCGGGTCGGGTCAGCCTGCCGCGGGGCCGGGATCATACCAAAGATCCTCGAAGAGGACTCTTTGGTATTCCGATGCAGATCTCTCATGCCATTGGGGTATATGAGAAATCTGCTGCCCTTCAGCCGCACGGTGCGGTCAGCACTTCGTGCGGCTGGTATCACAGATGGCGGAGGATTTCTGGCAGGGCATCGAGATCGGCCGGGGTGGGCGTCTGCGTCCCGCTATAGGCGAGGGAGCCGTCCGGTCGCCGGTAGATCTTGAACCAGGTGCCCCTGATGAAAACCGGCGTGCCCTTGCCGGACCATTTGTTGTCGGATGCCTGGGTGAAGGTGAGGCCGAATTCGCCGACCTTGCCCACGCTCAGCGTCAGGCCGTTGTCGCTGCCTTCCTTGTTGCCGAAATAGAGGGTTGCCTTTTCCGCGCGCACATCTTCGGAGATCAGGAAGTGGAAGCCGCGCGGATTGTCGACGGCGGCCGCCATCTTCCAGGGGTCCTGCGGGCTCTGGCTGGCCCGGCGGAACTCGCCGGCGAGGTCGTCGACCGGACGGCGGAGTGCCGAGGTCTCGAAATTCTGCACGTCCACCCGGGTCTGCTGGGAGACGGCGAGCCGCACGCTGGGAACGGAGGCCAGCTCCTTCGGCGTTGCCGTGAAGCCCATGCCGTGCAGGTTGCCATAGCTGTTGCTGGAGGGGGTGCTGGTCACGCGGGACTGAAAGCCCTGGGTGTCGATTTCTTCCAGTTTCGTGGCCTGTCCGGTGGCGAAATCGACATAATAGAGTGTGCCGATCTGATTGTATCCCGAGTTCACCAGACTGCCATTGGTGCGGGCGAAGCTGGTATCGACCATCAGATGCTTGCCGCATCCGGTCAGGAGAGGCAGGGCGAGCAGAGGAAGCAGCAGGCTTGGTCTGATCTTCATGGCGGTCTCTGGCTGATCGGGGAGAACGGGCGGGTGAGAAGAGAACGGACCTCTCCGGAAAGCGCGCCGCGGCTGGCAGGGACGCATGCAATCACCGGAGATGGTAACAGCATAATGCATCTATTACGTGTGATCGTGATATGGCTCGCCCCGGCGGGAGTGGCGCCTCGGGCTGTGGCCGATGCGCACACCCTCTGCCGTCGGATGCAGGGGGCGAGGCCGCGCGGCCGGTCGGGGCGTTGCGGGCAAGGCGGCTGTTGCGGGGCGGAGTTGGGGGGAGGGGCCGGCGCGTGGCGAGGGGCGCGGGCAGCCGGGCGAGGCGGCGGACGCGGTCTCCGGCGTCTGCGCCGTGACGCTTGCCATGCCCCGCCGAAAACGCTAGGGAGTCGGGAGCTTGTCGTCCGTCGGGGTATAGCTCAGCCTGGTAGAGCACCTGCTTTGGGAGCAGATTTCAGCCCTTGAAATCCTTAGGCTTTTTCCCCGTTTGCCGATTTTCCGGGAAAATTTCCGGGACTTGCTTCGGTCGTGGGCCGATCGGCTTCCACGGATTCCATCGCTGACTTCAGATCGTCCAGATGGGCGTGGGCATATTTGGCCGTCGTGTTGATGTCCGAATGGCCGGCCAGTTTCTGGGCGATCTTCAGATTGCCCGTCTTGCGCACAAGGCGGGTGAGCGCCGTGTGGCGGGTGTCGTGCAGGCGGAAATCGCGGATGCCGGAGGCTTCCCGGTCGCGCTGCCACTGGGTCTTCAGCCCCTCATAGGTGACGGGCACCCGATCCCCCGGCTTGATCCACCGGCTGGCATTGGCGCGGCGGGCCACATAGGTGAACACCGCTTCCGGATGATGATGGCGCAGGGGCCAGAGG
>JBBSSF010000708.1:0-1879 GCA_038242345.1 Hyphomicrobiales bacterium | reverse complement strand
GCCAGCGCCTCCAGCGGCGTTTCCTTGCCGAAGGCTTCCGCCGCCAGCGTCTCCAGCGGCCCGAGGATGCCGGGCTCAGGCGTCGCGGCAAAGCGGGCGACGATGGCCGCCACATCCGCCCGCGCATCGGCGCCATAGACATGGGCGACCAGCGCCGTCACGAAGGCCGGCAGCTCGGCGGACGGGATCATCACGTCGGCCATGCCGATGCGCAGGGCATCCGCCGCGCCGAAACGGTCGCCGGTGACGGCGAGCAGCTTGCCGACCGGCCCGGCCCGGCCGAGCAGGAAGGTGCCGCCGACATCGGGCATGAAGCCGATGCCCACTTCCGGCATCGCCAGCACCGAGCGCTCCGTCACGATGCGCACCGAGCCATGGGCAGACATGCCGATGCCGCCGCCCATGACGATGCCGTCCATCAGCGCGATATAGGGCTTCGGATAGTTGGCGATGCGGTCGTTGAGGCGATATTCCTCCGCCCAGAAGGTGGCGGCGAAGGCGGGATTTTCCCGGCCGGTGTCGCGGATCAGGCGGATGTCGCCGCCGGCGCAGAAGGCGCGGCCGCCGGCGCCGTCGATCAGCACCGCGGCAATCTTCGGATCGGCCTCGAACTCCGTCAGCGCGGCATCACAGAGCCGCACCATCTCCAGATTGAGGGCGTTCAGCGCCTTCGGCCGGTTCAGGGTGATATGGCCGATCGCGCCTTCCACCCGGGCAATCACCACCGGTTCCGCTGCCGCATCCGCCATCACCGCTCTCCCAGAAGCTTGCGCGCCACGATCAGGCGCATGATCTCGTTGGTGCCTTCCAGGATCTGATGCACGCGCAGGTCGCGCACGATCTTCTCGATCCCGTACTCCGAAAGATAGCCATAGCCGCCCAGCAATTGCAGGGCGCCATTCGCCACTTCGAAGCAGGCATCGGTCACGTGTCGCTTGGCCATGGCGACGAGTTCCGTCGCCCGCGGGTCCTTGGCATCCACCGCCGCCGCCGCGCGCCACAGGAAGGTGCGGGACACCTCCTGGGCAATGGCGAAATCGGCCGCGCGGAACTGCAGCGCCTGAAAATCCGAGAGCTTCTTTCCGAACGCCCGGCGCTCGCTCATGTAGGTGACGGCCCGGTCCAGCGCCGATTGCGCCCCGCCCAGCGAGCACGCCGAAATGTTCAGCCGGCCGCCATCGAGCCCGGCCATGGCGAACCTGAAGCCGTCGCCCTCGTTGCCGAGCAGGTTCTCGGCCGGCACGATCGCCTCTTCCAGGATCACCTGCCGGGTCGGCTGGGTGTTCCAGCCCATCTTGCGCTCGTTGACGCCGAACGAAAGCCCGGGGGTGTCCTTCTCGATCAAGAGCGTGGAGATGCCCTTCGCGCCAGTGTCCCCGGTGCGCACCATCACGGCATAGACATCCGCCGCACCGCCGCCGGAAATGAACTGCTTCACGCCGGTCACGACATAATGGTCGCCGTTGCGCACCGCCTTCGTCGACAGGGCCGCCGCGTCCGAGCCGGAGCCCGGCTCCGTCAGGCAATAGGCGCCGACCTTCTCGAAGGTGCACAGCTCCGGCAGGAAACGCTGACGGACCGCGTCCGATCCGAACCGGTCGATCATCGAGGCGACCATGTTGTGGATCGAGATGAACGAGGCCGTGGACGGACAGCCCGACGCCAGCGCCTCGAAGATCAGCGCCGCATCCAGCCGGCCAAGCCCGGAGCCGCCCACATCCTCGCGCACATAGATGCCGCCCATGCCGAGCGCACCCGCCTCGCGGAGCACATCCACGGGGAAATGCTTCTCCGCGTCCCACTCCAGGGCGAACGGCGCGATCCGCTCGGCCGCAAACTGCGACGCCATCTCGCGGATGGCCTGGCGGTCTTCATCCAG
>JBBSSF010000707.1:0-1879 GCA_038242345.1 Hyphomicrobiales bacterium | reverse complement strand
TCTTTGGTATGAGGCGAGAGCGACAGGCGGCTTTCGGGCATCAGCCCGCAAGCACCGGATTTTCCAGGAAGCCGATGCCGTCGATCTCGATGCGCACCACCGAGCCCGGCTTCAGGAGCTTCGGCGGATCGAAGCCGAGGCCGATGCCGGCCGGCGTGCCGGTGGCGATGATGTCGCCCGGCAGCAGGGTCAGCCCGGCCGAAAGGGTGCGGATCAGGGTCGGGATCGGGAAGATCAGGTCGCGGGAATTGCCGTCCTGGCGCAGCTCGCCATCCACCCAGCAGCGGATGTGGAACCCGTCGGCCGGCGCCTCGTCGGCGGTCAGGATCCACGGCCCCATCGGGCAGAAGGTGTCCAGCGACTTGCCGAGGAACCACTGGGTGTGGCGCGCCTGCAGGTCGCGGGCGGTCACGTCGTTGAGGATGGTGTAGCCCCAGACATGGGACATCGCCTCGGCCTCGGAGAGACCGCGGCCGCCGGCGCCGATGATGACGGCAAGCTCGGCCTCATAGTCCACCTTCTCGCTGACGCCCGTCGGGTAGCGGATGGCGGCGCGGCCGGGGATCACGCATTCCGGCGCCTTGGTGAACACGATCGGCGCCTTGGGGGCGACATCGGCCGGCTTGCCCGAAGTGTCGCTGCCGCTCTTCGAGAACTCCCGCGCATGGTCGAGATAGTTCTTGCCGATGCACATGACATTGCGCGCCGGCCGCGGGATCGGCGCCATCAGGGCGACATCGGTCATCGTCACCGTGCGCCCGTCGGCGGGTGGCAGGGTGGCCGGATCGGGATGGAGGGCAATCAGATCGGCCACGCTCACGGGTCCGCCATGGCGGGTGAACAGCCGGGCAGTGCCGGCTGCCGGATCGACGGCCGCAGCGGAGGCGATGCCATCGACGAGAAGCGTCGCGATCTTCATGGGGCAGCACTCGGAAAGGCGCGGGGGAAGAGAGACGGCATGAACGCGGCAGAAAACCCGGCACGGACGTGCCGACCGCGCCCGTGTGGCTGAAGAACGGCGGATTTCTCAACAGGCGCCAGGCAGATGAGAAATCCGCATCCGGATGCCAGAGGATCCTGTTCAGGGACCGGTGGCAGAAAGGGTCCGGGGAGGAAGCCCGTCCATCCGGAACGGCTCGGGGGCGGGCCCTCGGGGATCAGGCGGCGGTGCGCTTGCCCGGCAGCGACAGGGGGGCTGCGCCGGCGGGCAGGGTGAGGGTGTTGAGCTCCGGCCGGGCCGGCTTCAGCTTCGCCTCGGCCTCGTCGAGGGCGCGGCGCAGGCGGCGGGCCTCGGCGCGCTCGCGCCGGGCGGCGCGGCGGTGCCTGCCCTGCCGCAGCCAGACCACGACCCCGCCCAGGAACACGCCCACGGCAAAGAGGGCGAACACCAGCCAGTAGAGCGGCATCTGCAGCACCACCATGGGGGCATCCGGCGAGAAGGGATCCAGCGAGATCAGCACGGGATCCCGGTTGGCCACGGCCAGCAGCACCAGCACCACGGCAATCGGGATCAGGATCAGGGCTTCCAGAAAGCGGAGCATGGGCGGGCCTCTCCTCGCGCGCGGGGCCCGGGGGGCGCCGGGCCGGGTCATCCCCGCTCTGTCGTGCGCCGCCCGAGGGCGTGCACGGTCCGGGGGTCCTCATGGCGACAAGAGGATACCGGGTGGCCTTTCCTGTCAACGCGGCCCGGCGCCCATCACGCATGGATGCGGGCGCCGGCGGGGTTGCGGCCGGGCTCAGCGGTGCCGGGCGCGGGCCTCGATGAGGGCATCGAGCTTGGCCGACTGGCCGCGGATGTCGAATTCGGCCCGCGCCCGGGCGAGACCGGCCCGCGCCAGCGAATCGCGCCGGCCGGGCACGTCGATGAGCTGGCTGATGG
>JBBSSF010000706.1:0-1896 GCA_038242345.1 Hyphomicrobiales bacterium | reverse complement strand
TTGCGCAGGAACAGCCGGCGCAGATATTCCGAATGCATCCGGTAGGGCATCCGGGTGGCATCGGCGTTCCACGCCATGACATCATTGAGGGTCGGGCGCTGGCCGAGCAGATATTCCCGGATCAGCTTCGACCACACGAGGTCATTGGAGCGCAGTGCCTGGAAGGCGCCCGACATCTGCTTGGCATCCAGATAGCCGCGATCCCACATCAGGCTTTCGAGGAAGGCGACCTGGCTGTCATCGATGAACAGGTTGATCTCGCCGGCCTCGGTGAAGTCGGTCTGGGCGGCGAGCAAGGTGAGGCTGGCCAGCCGGTTGTCGCCATCGCGCGCCATGGTGGCGGCGGTGAGGGACGACAGGGTGCCCCCCAGGCAATAGCCGACCATGTGCACCTTCTGCTCGCCGACGATCTTCTCGATCACGTCGAGCGCCGCCATCACGCCGAGGGTGCGATAATCGTCCAGGCCGAGGTCACGATCCTCCGCAGTCACGTTCCGCCAGGAAATGGCGAACACGGTCCGGCCCTGGGAGACCATGTAGCGGATGAAGGAGTCATCCGGCTTCAGGTCGAGGATATAATATTTCATGATCCAGGCCGGCACGATCAGCACCGGCTCGGACGCCACGGATTCGGTGGCCGGCGAATACTGGATGAGTTCGATCAGCCGATCGCGAAACACCACCTTGCCGGGGGTGATGGCGACATCCTTGCCAGGAGTGTAGGCCTCGGCCGCCGGATCGCTCTCGCCATCCAGATTGCGGCGGCTGTCCTCAAGGAAGTTGGAGAAGCCCTGGGAGAAGTTCTTGCCGCCGCTGGAGCGGGCCGCCTCCAGAACCTCCGGGTTGGTCCACGGAAGGTTGGAGGGGGAGTACATGTCGATGAGCTGGCGGGCGGTGAAGGACACCATGTCGAGATGATGCGGGGAGACGCCGCGCAGATTGCCGGTGGCGGCCTTCCACCAGTCCTGCATCAGCAGGAAGCTGGCGGCCTGAAGCCGGAACGGCCAGGCCTTCCAGGCCGGATGCTCGAAGCGGTGATCGCCCGGCGCCGGCGGTACCGGCATCGGCGCCTTCTCGTCGACGGCCACCTGCATGGCATATTTGGCCAGCGCTTCCATGTGGCTGGCGGCCAGCTTGGAGAGGGCGATCTGCCGGCCGGGAGCGGCCGCCAGATGGGTCATCCAGTCCACATAGGCCAGCAGCGAGCCGATGGGAGACATGCCGCCGGTCAGCTTGGCGAAGAAGGCGGTTGTCGCATTGTCGAGCGCGTCGAGAGCGGGGCCGGCGGCATGCCACGGATCGCCATGGGCCATGCGGCCGGGGCGGGACGCGCTGCGGCCGACGACCGGGGGGGAGGCTTCGCTCCGGGCGGGCTTCACGGGGGCATTCATCGGGCGGACTCCTGGGAGGCGCGCCGGCACGCTCTCGGAGCGGCCCCGCGCGGGATCGTTCGGAAGCACCGGGCGGAAGCGAACCGGGGCCGGGGAGGCGGCCCCGGGTTTCCCAACCGCGCGGGATGCCCCTGCAATCGCCGAATGCTCCTTTCGTCGCAATGACACCAATCAAGCCGCGGACCGGATGCCTCCCGTCCGGTTGCGCCACGACAGGGCCGGCACTGGATCCGGGACCCTTTTCGGGATAACCGGCTCAGGACGACGGGTGGTTCCGGCGCGCCCCGAACCCATCCCTCCCTGCCTCTCCGCCGGCCGCTTCCTTCCGGGCCCTGAAATGCCGCTTTCCGTTCTCGCCGCGCTTCTGGGCGCCGCGCTGCTCCATGCCACCTGGAACGCCATCATCCGCCAGGCGGCGGACAAGGTGACCATGACCATTCTCGTGGCGACCCTTGCCGGAGGGCTGGCCGCTCTCGGGCTGCCGCTGGCCGGCCTGCCGGCGCCG
>JBBSSF010000705.1:0-1898 GCA_038242345.1 Hyphomicrobiales bacterium | reverse complement strand
CTGGCAGCCGCACGAGACCTTCGACGGGCCGAGCTTCTGGGGGCACGAGCGGCTCTATCTGACCGAGGAGGGCGGCCGCCGGCGGCTGCGCGAGATGCGGCTGGATGCGGCCCGGCGCGGGGTGCGGGCGCCGCCGGTGGCCGAGTGCCCGTGGCTCTGGAACAGCCTTTCCCGCGTTCCGGCCTGACCGGACGTCCGATCAACACCATGAAAAACAGGGAGGAGACCGTGACGGGGAACTCCGGGACGGACGTCGAGGATTTCGACGTGGTGATCGTGGGCTTCGGCCCGGTCGGGGCGACGCTCGCCCATCTGCTCGGGCTCGAAGGGGTGAAGACCCTCGTGCTCGAACGCGAGCCCGCCGCCTATCATCTGCCGCGGGCAGTCCATTTCGATGACGAGGTGATGCGGGTCTTCCAGACCGTCGGCATTGCCGATGCGCTTGCGCCGAAGCTGCGCCTCAATGTCGGGATGCGCTTTGTCGGCGCCGATGGCGGGCTGCTGCTTGACTGGCCGCGGCCCCAGGAGGAGAGCGCCCAGGGCTGGAACGCCAGCTACCGGTTCCATCAGCCGGATCTGGAGGAGGCCCTCCGGGCGACGCTCGCCGACCGGCCGACGGTGACGGTGCGGGCCCGCGCCGATGTCTTCCTGGTGGAGGACCGGGGCGACCATGTGGCCCTGCGCTATGAGGACATGGCCCGCGGCCGGGTGCAGCATGTGCGGGCCCGCTATGTGGTCGGCTGCGATGGCGCGCGCTCGCTGGTGCGCCGCTTCATCGAGAGCGGCATGGAGGATTATGGCTTCCACGAGCGCTGGCTGGTGGTGGACATGCTGCTGCGCCAGCCGAAGCCGGAGCTCGGCGACTGGTCGATCCAGTATTGCGACCCGGCCCGGCCGGCCACCTATGTCCGCGGCCCCGAGAACCGGCGGCGCTGGGAAATCACCGTGCGGCCGGAGGAAAGCTCCCAGACCATCGTCACCCCGGCGGCGGTGTGGGCGCTGCTGGCGCCCTGGCTGACGCCGGAGGAGGCGGAGCTGGAACGGGCGGCGGTCTACACCTTCCATTCCCTGATCGCCGAGCGCTGGCGCCGGGGCCGCCTGCTGCTGGCCGGCGATGCCGCCCACCAGACCCCGCCCTTCATGGGGCAGGGCATGTGCGCCGGCATCCGCGATGCCGCCAATCTCGGCTGGAAGCTGGCGCTGGCGGTGCGCGGCACCGACTGTCTCGACACCTACCAGAGCGAGCGCCATCCCAACGCGCGGACCTACATCACCACGGCGGTGCGGCTGGGCGGGCTCATCAACACCTGTGATCCCCAGGCCGCCCTCACCGCCGCCTTCCCGCGGCCGGATGGCGCGGCGCGGATGGAATCCCTGTCCGTGCCGCTGGGTCCGGGCCTCGGGCAGGGTCCGGCGGCCGGGCGCCTGTTCGGCCAGCCGCGGCTGGCCGATGGCCGCCGGCTGGATGATGCCGTCGGCTATGCCCCCGTGCTCCTCGTCGAGGCGGGGCTCCTGTCGGACATCGACGTGCCCACCGGGCTCGCCGTCGTCACCACGGCGGAAGCGCCGGATCTTGCGGCCCATCTCGCCCGCTTCGGCGCGCGGGCGGCCCTTGTCCGGCCCGACCGCTATCTCTACGGCACGGCAACGGATGCGGCGGAGATTTCCGCGCTTCTGGCGCTGCTGCCGCCCTCTTCCCTCATCCCGTCCACCACCGAACTGGTCTGATCTCCATGAAGCTCGCATCCTTCACCGCCAATGGCACCCCGTCCTTCGGCCTCGTCACCGGGGCGGGCCTCGTCGATCTCGGCAGCCGTTTCCCGGCGACCCCGACGCTGCGCGCCTTCCTTGCCGAAAAGGGCGCCGCGGCCGCGGTTCCCTTCCTGACGGCGCCGGCG
>JBBSSF010000704.1:0-1904 GCA_038242345.1 Hyphomicrobiales bacterium | reverse complement strand
TTTCTATCAGCATGAAATCACACGCAAATTCGGAGGCTGGTAAAAGCTGGCGATTGCCGGCAATCCCACGCGTTGACTCTCTGCTGCTTCCTATATGCTTCCTGTAGAGATCACTGCCATCGAATCGGAAGCGGCATGGCAAAGCTAACGAAGACGCTCGTCGAGGGCCTGAGGCCCGGCGAACCCGACTATTTCGTGTGGGATGACCTTCTCCCGGGCTTCGGGGTGCGCGTCTGGCCGACGGGCCGGAAGACCTATGTTGCGCAGTACCGGGCATCCGGCCGCACCCGGCGGGTGAAGATCGGGCAACACGGTCCCCTGACCGTCGAGGAAGCCCGCAAGGAGGCGAAGGGCATCCTGGGCGACGTGGCCCGTGGTGAGGATCCGCAAGAAGACCGCATGACCCGGAGGAAGTCCCTCACCCTGCGGGAACTCTGCGATGACTATCTCGCGGCGGCCGAAAGGGGCCTGATCCTCGGGAGGGGCGGGACGCCGAAGAAGGGCAGCACCCTTTATATCGACCGGGGCCGCATAGATCGGCACATCAAGCCAATCCTCGGTGCCAAGCTCGTCTGCGACATCACCCCTGCGGACGTCGCGCGCTTCATTCAGGACGTGACCGTCGGCAAGACCGCCACCGTCGAGAAAACGGACAAGAAGCGCGGCAAGGCCATCGTCGAGGGCGGATCCGGCACGGCAGCCCGGGCGGCTGGTCTCCTGGGCGGGATCCTGTCCTATGCGGTCACGCAGGGCGTGATCCCCATCAATCCGGCTTCCGGGGTGAAGAAGCCCGCCGGCAAGAAGCGGGACCGCCGGCTGTTCCCTCACGAGTATCGCGCCCTCGGTCTTGCGCTCGCAGCGGCAGCCGATGAGGGCGAGCCCGAATATGCGACGGCGCCCTTCTGGATCCTGGCATTGACCGGCTGCCGCAAGGAGGAGGTGTTCGCCCTGCGCTGGTCAGACGTTGATCTGGCCGGCAGCGCCCTTCGCCTGGGGGACAGCAAGACCGGCAAATCTGTCCGCCCACTCCCTCATGCTGCGGCCCGCATCCTCGCAGCGATCCAGCGCCACGACTCGCCCTTCGTCTTCCCTGCCCCTCGGGCGGGACAGACTGGCGGACGGCCGCAAGCGTTCAAGGGGGCGCGCGGGGCATGGGAGCGCATCCACAAGCGCGCAGGGCTGCCGGCAGACATCACCATGCACACCCTGCGGCACGGCTTCGGGTCTGTCGGCGGCGACCTCGGTCTAGCTGAAAGCACCATCAAGGCGCTGATCGGGCACGCGGGAACAAGCGTGACCAGCCGGTACATCCACCGGCTCGATGCGGTCCTTGTCGAGACCGCAACCCGGGTGGCCGATGAGGTCTACCGGCAGATGACCACGGACCCGGAGGGCGAGGCCCCCGGGGCGGACGCGCCCCCGATTTCGTCTTCCGTATAGGCTGTTTTTGAGGGTAACACGGGTAACACGTGTAACAGCGTTGATTTCATTGGGAAATTTCTGTTACACGCCGGTTTTTCGCTTGGGTAACAAGGGTAACACCATTGATTTCATTGGTGTTTTTTTCCTGTTACCCAAGCGGCTGGGCTGCCTGTTACCCCTGTTACACGCCCCTCCACAAACGAAAACCCCGCCTTGCGGGGCGGGGCTGGCGGCTCATGCGGGTGTGCGTGGCTCATTCGGCGGGGTGGTGGTGGTGCTTGTCCCCGTGTGCGTCGCGCCGGGCCAGAAGGAAAATCCCGTAGCACGCGGCCACGAGAACGATGGGCGCCAGATACCAGACAGCCGTTGCCGTGCTCATGGCTTCAATCCTCCAAGGAGTATGCGTGCCATCCAGTGTACAGCCGCGCCCCCGAGAATCCAGTTGCCGTGAGCTTGGTGCGCTCGTTGTGGACGAAGCTCAT
>JBBSSF010000703.1:0-1913 GCA_038242345.1 Hyphomicrobiales bacterium | reverse complement strand
GACCCAGTATGCCGCCGCGATCTTCCCCGAGGGCCATGTCGCCCAGGTGGAAATCGCCGGCCTGCCGAAGACCGCGCCGAACCCGGAGCTGGCGCGGAAATTCCTCGGCTTCATGCTCTCCGACAGCTTCCAGTCGGCCATCCCCGAGGGCAACTGGATGTACCCCGCCGTGACGCCGGCGGCGGGTCTGCCGCCGGTGTTTGCCGATCTGCCGCGGCCGGAGAAGACCGTCGCGATCTCGCCTGAAGCGGTGAAGGACAGCCGCCGCGCCTGGATCGACGCATGGACGGCGGCGCTCGGCCGCTGAAGCCCTACGTGATGCGGGCCCTTCTCGTCGGTCTCGGGGTTGCCGGCCTGCTGGCGGCGCTGGTGGCGTCGGCCCTTCTGGGGCTGCTCGCCGCCGGCGGCGAGGGCGCCGTCGCCTGGGATCAGGTCGGCCGCATCGTCCTGACCGGCTTCCTGCAGGCCGGGCTCTCCACCATTCTGGCCCTCGGCTTCGGCGCGCTTCTGGCGCTGGCGCTGGCGCGGCGCAGCCACTTTGCCGGCCGCGGCCTTTTGCTGACGGCGATTCTGCTCTGCGCCGTGCTGCCGGCCATCGTGGCGGTGTTCGGTCTGGTGGCGCTCTTTGGCCGCTCCGGCGCCGCGGGCGCGCTTCTCGGCGTTGTCGGCCTTCATCCCGGCGGCTGGCTTTATGGCTGGCCGGGCATCCTCATCGGCCATGTGTTCTTCAACGCGCCGCTCTCGGCCCGGGTGTTTCTGGCCGCGCTGGAAGCCGTGCCGACGGAACAGTGGCGGCTGGCCGCCCATCTCGGCATGGGGCCCGGTGCCGTGTTCCGCCTCATCGACCGGCCGGCGTTGCTAAGGCCACTGCCGGGGCTGGCGGGGCTCATTTTCCTGCTCTGCTTCACCAGCTTTGCCATCGTGCTGACGCTGGGCGGCGGTCCGCGTCTGGCGACGCTGGAAGTCGCCATCTACGAGGCCGTGCGCTTCGAGGCGGATTTCGCCCGCGCCGCCGTGCTCGGCCTCGTCCAGATCGCCATCTGCCTGCCGGTGACCCTGATCGTCGCCCGCACCGGCCCGCGCGAGGATGACACCGCCGGTCTCGGTCGCGCCATTGCCCGGCCCGATAGCGGGGCGCCGGCCCTGAAAGGTCTCGATGCCCTGGTGATTAGCGCGGCCATCGTCCTGCTCCTCGGGCCTCTCGTCGCCGTCGCCATCTCGGGCGTGCGGGCGCTGCCGTCGCTGCTTGATGCCGATGTCGGCACGGCGCTCCTCTCCAGCCTGTCGGTGGCGCTCTTCGGCGGGCTCGGGGCGCTGGGGCTGGCCTTCGCGCTCGCCTTCGGCCAGCGGGCGGCGAAAGCCCGACGGCCGGAACTGGCGCCGCTGTTCGATGCGACGGCTTTGGCCGCCCTTGCCCTGCCGCCGATCGCGCTGTCGGCCGGGCTGTTCGTGGTGCTGCGGGAGGTGGCCGATCCCTTCGCGCTCGCCCTGCCGCTGGTGGCGCTGATGAATGCGCTGATGGCGCTGCCCTTCGTGCTGCGCCAGATTGCACCGCCCCTGATGACCAGCGCCGCCCGCTTCGGCCGGCTGGCCGACAGCCTCGGTGTCGCCGGCCTCGCCCGCTTCCGACTGGTCGATCTGCCGCTGGTGAAGGCACCGGCCCTCACCGCCTTCGCCTTTGCCGCAGCCCTCTCCTTCGGCGATCTGGGGGCCGCCGCCTTCTTCGGCTCCGGGGATTTCGTCACCCTGCCGGTGCTGCTGGCGCGGGCCCTTGGCGCCTATCGCACGAGCGAGGCCGCCGCCATTGCCCTGCTGATCGCCGGGCTTGAACTCGCCCTCTTCGGGCTCGCAGCCCGTTTCGGCCGGAGCCGACATGCTGGATCTTGAGACCCTCGTGCTTGCCCGTCCCGGCT
>JBBSSF010000702.1:0-1919 GCA_038242345.1 Hyphomicrobiales bacterium | reverse complement strand
TGCCGACATGGACATCGCCATTGCCGGCATCCTGTTCGGCATCTTCTCCTCCACCGGCCAGTCGTGCATTGCCGGATCGCGGCTCTATGTCGAGCGCGCCATCTACGAGCCCTTCGTGGAACGCCTCGTCGCCGCCACGCGCAACCTCGTCGTCGGCCATCCCTTCGACGCCGCCACCCAGGTGGCGCCGCTGATCCATGACGATCATCGCAAGAGCGTCGAGGAGTTCGTCGCCTCGGGGCGTGCCGATGGCGGAACGGTGCTGACCGGCGGCGCCCGCCCGACCGGCGCGACTTACGATGCCGGCGTCTATTATCAGCCGACCATCGTCGCCGGCCTGTCGGCGGACGCCCATCTGGCCCGCGAGGAAGTGTTCGGCCCGGTGCTGACCGTCTTCCCCTTCGACAGCGAGGACGAGGTCATCCGGCTCGGCAACGACAACGCCTATGGCCTCGCCTGCGGGATCTGGACCCGCGACACCCCGAAGGCGCTACGCGTCGGCCGGCGCATCACCGCCGGCACGGTGTGGATCAACACCTACAAGCAGTTCTCCATCGCCACCCCGTTCGGCGGCATGAAGGAAAGCGGCGTCGGCCGCGAAAAGGGACGCGCCGGCCTCTTCGCCTACATGAACCAGAAATCCTACTATCTCGACCTCACCAACCAGCCCCATCCGTGGGCCCGGCTGGGCTGACGCAAAAAAAGGCCGGTGGAGCGATCCACCGGCCTTTTTTTTGTGGCTGATCGACGGGCTGCCGCCCGTACCCGCTTGGAGGCCCATGGGCCTCCAAACCTCCCCCCTTTTTTATCAGATGGGCCATCTGATGGAGGGGGCACACCGGCGCCGTCTGCGCGGACCATTGAAGAAAAACTGGAGGGGGCGGGCGGCTGCGCCGCCCCCGCGGGGGCTTGGGGGGGCGACACCCCCCAAATCACGCCGCCGCAAACACGATCGGGTCCGGCGTCCCCTCGCCGACGACCCTGGAGACGCGCACCGGCGTCGTGCCGACGTTGCGGAAGGCGTGCGCCCGGCCGGCCGGGGTCAGGAGCAGGTCGCGGGCGGCGAGCGTGCGGGTAACGGTCACGCCGTCCTCCTGCCACGAGACCTCAAGGATGCCGTCCTGCACGAACAGCACGTCCTCGACGGCCCGGGTGTAGGCGGCGACGCCGGTGCCCGGGGCGAGGTCGAGCACGTCCATGCGGTAATGCTCGGGCTCGGCCGCCCCCGGGGCGGCGCCGATATAGGTGACCTTCGAGAAGCCGGCGGGATCGGCGACCACCGGCAGGGCGCGGCGGCGGATGATGTGGGCGGAAAGCTCCTGATGGCGCGGGTCGTCGCTGTCGGGATCCAGCCGGATGACATGCCCGGCGCTGGCCGCGCCGAAACGGGCGGCGACTTCCTCGGCATGGGTCTTCGGATGGGTGAGATAGACCGGCGGCAGCGGCTTGCCGGAGCCGACGGTGATCTGCATCAGCACCGGCTCGACGCCATCATTGCGGAAGCCATGCGGCCGGCCGACGGCATTCAGCACGAGATCGCCGGGGCCGAGGCGGGCCTCGATCACCGTGTCGCCCCACAGCCAGCCGACGGTGAGCACGCCCTGCAGCACGAGAAAATGCTCCACCACTTCATGGGTGTGGCAGGCGGCGAAGTTGCCGGCGGGCTTGTGGACGAGGGAGAAGGTGAAGCGGCCGGCCGGCAGGGTCGCGGGATCGTTGACCTTCGGCGAGCCGCCACCACCGACATAGCGCATCTGGGCGCGCTGGAGCTTCGGGAAGCCCAGCGAGCCCG
This sequence comes from Hyphomicrobiales bacterium, assembly GCA_038242345.1. Classification (GTDB taxonomy): domain Bacteria; phylum Pseudomonadota; class Alphaproteobacteria; order Rhizobiales; family Segnochrobactraceae; genus JBBSSF01. The sequence continues at coordinate 127 of JBBSSF010000702.1, read as the reverse complement.
GGAAGGCGTTCCAGTCGAAGGTCTTCTCGACGAAGCGGCCGATATGGCGGTCGAGGGCGCGGGTCAGGTCGGCGGCGGTGGTCATGGCGGGGTCCTCGGCAATCTGGGGGGGACCGGCAGCAGCGCC
>JBBSSF010000701.1:0-1929 GCA_038242345.1 Hyphomicrobiales bacterium | reverse complement strand
GGTGGGCGTCAGGGCGCGCAGCTCGGCGGCATAATCCAGTGCATGGCTGTAGAGGAAGTCATCGACGCCGGTGACGAGCACATGGCTGGCGAGATCCGCCGGGCTTGCCGGCGTGCCGCGCTCGGCGAGATAGGCGGCGGAGGCGTAGACGGCGAGGGCATAATCCGTCAGCCGGCGCACGATCAGCCGCTCCCGCATCGGGCGATCGAGGGTGACGACCAGATCCGCTTCCCGCCGGGAAAGCGAAAAAGTGCGCGGCAGCGGCACCAGCTCGATGACGAGGCCCGGATGGGCCCGGGTCAGGTGCCCCAGTTCGGCGGCGAGAAAATAGGTGCCGAAGCCGTCCGGCGCGCCGATGCGGACCGTGCCGGTGATCTCCGGCGTGCGCGCCGAGAGTTCCGCCTGGGCCTGCAGCATGGCGGCTTCCATGCGCTCGGCTGCCGCCGCCACCCGTTCGCCCGCCGGCGTCAGGCTGACGCCCTGGGTGTGGCGATCGAGCAGGCGCACCCCGAGGGCGGCTTCAAGCTGGGCGATGCGCCGGCTGATGGTTGCGTGGTTGAGACCAAGCCGTCGACCGGCGCCCAGAAGCTGCCCGGTGCGGGCGATGGCGAGCAGCACCCGGGCCTGATCCCAGTCCGGTTCCATGGGGCCTCCTGCCTGGTCCGAGACCAGGCGCACGAGGGGCTGGCCGCACCCGTGCGCCTGAAGGGCAGCAGATTTCTCACCGGCGTCAGTGGCATGAGAAATCCGCTTCGGACGACCAGAGGCCCGTTTCAGGGATCTTTGGCCGGACATCAAATTCCGCACATCGGAGCCGCGATCCTGCCCGTTGCTGTGCGTGAATGGAAGTGGCTTCCTGCCGGGCGACCAGAGATTTTCCGGCGAGCCCCACGGAGCGGATCCCCATGCGCCAGATCGGACATTTCATCAGCGGCCGCGCCGTCGCAGGCACCTCGGGCCGGGTGGCGCCGGTGTTCCGGCCGATGACCGGCGAGATTTCGGCCGAAGTGGCCCTGGCCTCTGCCGACGAGGTGCGGGCGGTGGTGGCCGCGGCCGCGGCGGCCCAGCCGGCCTGGGCTGTCACCAACCCGCAGAAGCGGGCGCGGGTGCTGATGAAGTTCCTGGAGCTGTGCAACGCCGAATATGACAGCCTCGCCGCGCTCTTGGCCGACGAGCACGGCAAGACCGTGCCCGATGCGAAGGGCGATCTTCAGCGCGGTCTGGAAGTCGTCGAGTTCTGCACCGGCATCCCGCATCTGATGAAGGGCGAATATACTGAGGGTGCCGGCCCGGGCATCGACATGTATTCGATCCGCCAGCCGCTCGGTGTGGTGGCCGGCATCACCCCGTTCAACTTCCCGGCCATGATCCCGCTGTGGAAGGCCGCGCCGGCGATCGCCTGCGGCAATGCCTTCATCCTGAAGCCGTCGGAGCGGGATCCGTCCGTGCCGATGCGGCTGGCCGAGCTGTTCATCGCGGCCGGTGGCCCGCCCGGGATCTTCAATGTGGTGAATGGCGACAAGGAAGCCGTCGACACCCTGCTGGACGAGCCGCGCATTGCCGCCATCGGCTTCGTCGGCTCCTCGGCGATCGCCGACTATATCTATTCTCGCGGCACGGCGGCCGGAAAGCGCGTGCACTGCTTCGGCGGCGCCAAGAACCACCTCATCATCATGCCGGATGCCGACATGGATCAGGTGACCGACGCCCTCATCGGCGCCGGCTATGGCTCGGCCGGCGAGCGCTGCATGGCCGTCTCGGTGGCGGTGCCGGTGGGCGAGGAGACCGCCAACCGGCTGATGGAAAAGCTCATCCCGAGGGTGGAGGCGCTGAAGGTCGGCCCGTCCACGGATCCGACGGCGGATTTCGGCCCGCTGGTGACGCAGGCGGCCCTCGACCGGGTGCGCGGCTATGTCGACACCGGTGTGG
>JBBSSF010000700.1:0-1940 GCA_038242345.1 Hyphomicrobiales bacterium | reverse complement strand
GCTCGCCGGCGGCGAGCAGCAGCTGCTCGCCATCGCCCGCGGGCTGAGGGCCGGCCCCAAGCTCCTGATGATCGACGAGCCGTCGCTGGGCCTGTCGCCGCTGATGGTCGACCAGATCTTCGGCGCCGTCGGCGAGCTGGTGCAGGAGGGCATGTCGCTGATCCTGGCCGAGCAGAATGTCTACAAGGCGCTGTCGGTCACCCACCGCGCCTTCGTGCTGGCCCAGGGCAAGGTGGTCTCCACCGGCACCAGCGCCGAGCTGCTGCAGGATCCGGAAATTCGCCAGTCCTATCTGGGCCTCGGCAATGCCAAGGCGTTCGGCGCGCTGGTGGATGCGGCGCTGGCCGAGGAGGCCGCGGCATCCGCATGAGCGCGCTCCCCTTCCATCAGCGCCCGCGGGCCGTGCACGGCGCCCGGATCGGCATCCTGATGCTGGATACCGGCTTCGAGCGCCTGCCCGGCGATGTCGGCCATGCCGGCACCTGGGACTTCCCGGTGCTCTACCGCATCGTGCGCAGCGCCACCCAGGAGGCGCTGTTCGGCGCGGGCCCCGAAGCCCTGACCGATGCCTTCGTGGCGGCCGGTGCGGAGCTGGTGGAGATGGGCGCCGATGGTCTCGCCACCACCTGCGGCTTCCTTGCCGCCATCCATCCGGCGCTCAGCCGTCGCCTGCCGGTGCCGATTGCCACCTCGGCGCTGATGCAGATCCCGATGGTGCAGGCGCTGCTGCCGCCGGGCGCCCGGGTCGGCGTCGTCACCGCCGATGCCGCCGGGCTGACGCCGGCCCATTTCACCGGCGTCGGCGCCCCCGCCGACTGTCCCGTCGCCGGGCTCGACCCCGACGGCGCCTTCCGCCGCACGCTCCGGGAAAGCCGGCCGGTTGCCGACCGGGCGGCCCAGGAGGCGGAGCTTCTCGCCCTCGTCGACGGGCTGGTGACGCGCGCACCGGACGTGCGGGCGCTGGTGCTGGAATGCACCAACCTCGCCCCCCATTCGGCCGCGATCGCCCGGCGCTTCGGCCTGCCGGTGTTCGATGTCGTGACCCTCGTCAACTGGTTCCATGCGGCGCTGGCGCCGCGTGTCTTCGCCTGACCCCGATCCCCCGGGGGAGCGGTGCGACATCCATGAGAGAGTGACTGCCGATGGCCCTTTCCGATCAGCCCGGGTCTGCCCGCCGGACCGAACTGTCGATGCTGAGCCCGACCGCCGGCATTGACGCGAAACCCCTGCCCGACGCGGCCGAGCGCCTCGCCGCGCTGGAGGAGCAGGTGCGGCTGGACCTGCGCTTTCTCGATTATCCCGTGATGAGCTGGGTCTATCCGCGCAGCCATCCGGCCGGCGATCATGTGTTCGATGTGGTCATCGTCGGCGGCGGACAGGGCGGGCTTGCCACCGCCTTCGGGCTGCGGCGCGAGAAGGTGGACAATGTCCTCGTCCTCGATCGCGCCGACCCCGGCCGCGAGGGACCGTGGATCACCTATGCCCGCATGCTCACCTTCCGCAGCCCGAAGCATGTCACCGGGCCGGATCTCGGCGTGCCCTCGCTGACGCCACAGGCCTGGTATGTCGCCGTGTTCGGCGAGGAGGCGTGGGCCGGCCTCGGCAAGTGGCCGCGCTGGACGTGGCAGGATTATCTCATCTGGTATCGCAAGGTGCTCGACCTGCCGGTGCGCAACTGCACCCGGGTCACCCGCATCGAGCCCGATGGCGATTATCTCCGGGTTCTGGCCGAGGACACCGTCTCCGGCGAACCGCTCTCCTTCGTCACCCGCAAGCTGGTGCTGGCCACCGGCATCGAGGGCAATGGCGACTGGCGCCTGCCGGACCTGCCCTTCGAGGCGATCCCGGCCGATCGCTATGCCCACACCAACTGGGAATTCGACTGCGCCCCCCTGAAGGGCAAGCGCGTGGCGGTGCTGGGTGCCGGCGCCTCGGCCTTC
>JBBSSF010000699.1:0-1957 GCA_038242345.1 Hyphomicrobiales bacterium | reverse complement strand
CGGATGGTGACGACGTTCAGCCGGTAGAACAGGTCCTCGCGAAAATCCCCGCGGGCGGCGGGATCGCCGAGATCGGTCTTGGTGGCGGCCACCACCCGGAGATCGACCGGTCGGATCTGGTTGGTGCCGAGCGGCGACACGGTGCGGGTTTCCAGCACCCGCAACAGCCGCACCTGCAGCGCGGCCGGCATGGATTCCAGCTCGTCGAGGACCAGCGTGCCGCCATCGGAATGCTCGATGCGGCCGATGCGGCGCTTCTGGGCACCGGTGAAGGCGCCGGCCTCATGGCCGAACAGCTCGCTCTCGATGACGGTTTCCGGCAGCGCGCCGCAATTGACGGCGACGAAGGGCCGAGCCCGGCGCGCGCTCCAGCGATGCAGGGCGGTCGCCACCACCTCCTTGCCGGAGCCGGTCTCGCCTTCCACCAGCACGTCGACATCGGCATCGGCGACATGGCGCACGGTGCGGCGCAGCCGGTCGATCGCCGGCGTGGCGCCGATCATCAGGTCGTCGGGCTCGTCGCGGGAGGCGGCGAGGGCTGCCTGAAGACGACGGTTGTCGAGCACCAGCCGGCGCTTCTCCATCGCGCGGTGAACCGCGGCAATCAGCCGGTCGGCGGCGAAGGGCTTGGCGATGAAGTCATAGGCGCCATCGCGCATGGCTTCCACCGCCATGGCGATGTCGCCATGTCCGGTCACCAGGATCACCGGCAGGTCCGGGTCGATGGCCTTGAGGCGGCGGAAGAATTCCAGCCCGTCCATGCGCGGCATGCGGATGTCGGAGACGACGATGCCGGGAAAGTCCGCGCCGAGCACCGCCAGCGCCTCGGTGGCCGAGGCGAAGGGCTGCGGCTCGAAGCCGGCCAGCTCCAGGCTCTCGGCATTGGCGGCCCTCAGGTCCGCATCATCATCGACGAAGGCGACGCGCCCGCCGGCTGCGGTCATGGCATCCCCCTTTTCAGATCGAGCACGAAGCAGGCCCCGCCCTCGGACCGGCTGGAGGCCGACAGCGTGCCGCCGAAGCCGGTCACGATGTCATGGCAGATGACGAGGCCGAGGCCGAGACCCTGGGGCTTGGTGGTGCGGAAGGGCGTGAACAGCGCCGCCGCCACCTCCGGGGCAAGGCCCGGTCCGCTATCGAGGACACTCACCCGCACCCGCTCGTCGGTATAGGCGACGATCAGCCGGATGACCCCGTCGGGCCGGCCATCGAGGGCGTCGAGAGCATTCTGGAACAGGTTCACGAACACCTGTTCGAGACGGACCCGGCTGGCGACGACGAACAGTCCGTCGCCGGCCTCCTCGCCTTCCAGCGGCACGCCCTGCCGCTTCAGCCGGTGGCCGATGAGCAGCAGCGCACCGCGCACCGCCTCCCCCAGCGGCACCAGCTCCGGCGCCGGCGTGCCGCGCCGGCCGAACGCGCGAAGCTGGCCGGTGATCGCCCCGACACGCTCGGTGAGGCCGGCGATCGTCGCCAGATTGCGGGCGACCGCTGCGGTGTTGCCGCGCTCCAGATGGATGGCCGAATTGTCGGCGCTGGTGCGGATGGCGGCCACCGGCTGGTTGATCTCGTGGGCGACGCTGGCGGCAATCTGGCCCATGATCGCCAGACGATTGACCTGCGCCCGCTCGTCACGCAGCTGCGCCAGCGCGCTTTCGGCACGGCGCCGCTCCTCCGCCTCGGCCAGAAGCCGGCCATTGGCATCCGACAGCGCGGCGGTGCGTTCGGCTACCCGGTCTTCCAGCTCGGCCCGGGCGCGGGCCTCCTCGCTGCGCCGCTCGCCGGCCCGGCGCCAGCGCCACAGCCCGAAGGCGGCCAGAAGCATCAGCGCCACCGTGGCGGCAAGGGCGATGCCGCGGGCAAGCAGCGTCGCCCGCATCACCTCCGGCTCCGTCGGCGCCAGCAGATGCAGGGTCCAGTCCGTGGTCGGCACCGCCCGGGCAAGCGCGATGAAGGT
>JBBSSF010000698.1:0-1967 GCA_038242345.1 Hyphomicrobiales bacterium | reverse complement strand
TGCCGCTGACGCTGGCCCAGATCCTCGGGACCCTCCGGGGCATGTCGGCGTCCGCGGTGCGCGCCGGGATCTCCTGTCTTGCCGTCGATCCTGCCGCCGGTCAGTCCGTGGCGGACGGCCTCACCCTGCGGGATCTCCCCGAGGCCAGCGCGCTGGTGATCCGGACCATTACCCTGGCCTTCGAGGAGACCGAACCCGGAAAAAAAAGCGCGCCCGCGGCGGGGAGCTGAAGCGGCTGCCGCTGCGGGAGTGGGTCGGGTTCGGCGTCGGGTCGCTGCACCTGCCGCCGGCCGTCGTCTGGTCCATGCCGATCCGTGACCTGTTCGCGGCGCTCGATCGCTGGAATGCCGAACAGGGCGGGGGAGAGGATCGGGACGGGCTGGACCGGGAGGATCTGGCGGATCTGATGCGACGGTTCCCGGACTGACCATCGAGCTGGGCGATATGGCGGCCACGGCTGCCGCGATCCCGTCCGCCGATGATCATGGCGTCACCTCCGGGATGCTATTTACTCGCGATTAGCCGCATTGACGCGAAAACCCTCTTTGCGTGTATGATTCTCAATCAAGCGTTGGATTGAGGTGTCGCACATGAAGCGTCTTATCGTCATTTTTGTTATATTCGCATGCGGGCTTCTAGCTTTTGTATTTCTTAGGCCCGACAATCCGAAGACGACCGGAAAATTAAAATGCGAATTTGCGATTGAGCAGACAACTAATTACGACATTAGCATATCTGAAATTGCCGATGGGGATATATATGGAGATGTGTTTAATGGAACGGCATTCATAAGGTTTAATCGTTCTGGGCAAAATTATATCGCGGAGTGCGTCTTCGTTGATGGGGCACTAAAGATATTGTCAATCAACGGAAAAATACTTGCTGGCTCATAGCCATGGGCTGGTGCCCGGCGATCGCGCTAATTTGGGGTCATTGAATTGGCTGACGAGTCTTCCGGTTCGGCCGACGTCACGCGTCTTGCCGTCCTGATCGAAGCGAACACGAAGTCCTACGAGCGCGCGATGCAGCGCCTTTCCGAGAAGACGGACAGGGCGCTGAAGAGTGTCCAGAAGGGGACGGACGACACCGCCAAGAAGTTCGACAGCCTCGCCGCAAAGATCGGCATGCAGGCTGCCGCCTCGGCGAAGACGATGTCGCTGGCCTTTGCCGGCGCCTTCGGCGGCGGGCTCGCCGGAGCCCTGATCGGAGGCGGCATCGAAGGGGCGCTGGCCGCCGTCCGGGAAACGGTTGCGGGCGTTGCCGAGATCGGAGACGAAGCGAAGCGCGCCGGCATCGACCTGAAGGCGTTTCAGGAACTGCGGTTCGTCTCGGAACAGAACCGGGTGCCCATGGATGCGCTGGTGGACGGGCTGAAGGAACTGTCGCTGCGGGCTGACGAGTGGATCGTGACCGGGGCAGGGCCGGCAGCCGAAGCCTTCGAGCGCCTCGGCTATTCATCCGACGAGCTGGCGCAGAAGCTGAAGGACCCGAGCAATCTGTTCGTCGAGATCATCGGCCGCATCGGCAAGCTGAACCGGGCCGCCCAGGTCCGCGTGCTGGACGAGGTCTTCGGCGGCACGGGTGGCGAACGCTTCGTCGGCCTGGTCGATCAGGGGGAGCAGGCGATCCGCGGCCAGATCAGGGCCGCCAATGATCTCGGGATCGTTCTGAACGAGGATGTCATCAAGCGCGCTGCGGAGATCGATGCGAAATTCCGCGTGATCGCGGATGTGATCGGATCCGCCATGAAAGAGGCCGTGGTCGATGTGGCCACGGCCCTTGTGGACCTGCACGACAGGGCAAAGAAAATCGAGGATCAGAACTCCCGCAACATCCATTCACGGTTGCAGGAAATCTATTCCGAAATCGATCTGATCGACCAGCGCCGGAGAGACGGGATGCTGGATGCGCTGCGGCCCTCGACAGTCTCCAAGTCGCAGCAGGATGAGGAACTGGACAGGCGTGTC
>JBBSSF010000697.1:0-1968 GCA_038242345.1 Hyphomicrobiales bacterium | reverse complement strand
CAATTCGTTACAGCCTGAAGAGGATCGGATCACATCCCCCCGTTAACGTCCCTTTCAACGACGAGGGATCCATGAGCCCGAGATCCCGGAGGATAACGCCATGACGTCTGCCGATTCCCTGACCATCTACGACATCGCGCTGGACAAGAACCCGGCGAACCACGTCGCGCTGACGCCGACGAGCTTCCTTGCCCGCACGGCCTCGATCTATCCGAACAAGATCGCCACCGTGCACGGCAGCCTGCGCCGCACCTGGGCGGAAACCTACGAGCGCTGCCGCCGTCTGGCGTCGGCCCTCCAGGCCGCCGGCATCGAGCGCGGCGACACCGTGTCCTTCATGGCGGCCAACACCCCGGAGCTGTTCGAGGCGCATTATGGCGTGCCCATGGCTGGCGGCGTGCTCGGCGCCATCAACACCCGGCTCGATCCGGCCACCGTCGCCTTCATCCTCACCCACTCCGAGACCAAGATCCTCTTCACCGACCGCGAATTCTCCCGCGTGGTGAGCTCGGCGCTGGAGATGATGCACACCCGGCCGGTGGTCATCGACATCGACGACCCCTCCTTCGACGGCGGCGAGCTGCTGGGCGAGAAGGATTATGAGACCTTCATCGCCGCCGGCGATCCGGACTTCGAATGGAAGGGCCCGGATGACGAGTGGGATGCGATCACCCTCAACTATACCTCGGGAACCACCGGCAATCCGAAGGGCGTCGTCTATCACCATCGCGGCGCCTATCTGAACGCCACGTCGACCGCGCTGACCTGGGCCATGCCCTTCGCGCCGGTCTATCTGTGGACGCTGCCGATGTTCCACTGCAACGGCTGGTGCTTCCCGTGGATCCTGGCGCTGGTCGCCGGCACCAGCGTGTGCCTGCGTCATGTCCGGGTCGAGCCGATCCTGGAGGCCATCCGCGACGAGAAGGTGGACCATTTCTGCGCCGCGCCGATCGTGCTCAACATGATAAACAACGCGCCGGCGGAGATGTTCGAGGGCATCAGCCACCGCGTCCGCTCCATGACCGCCGGTGCCGCCCCGCCCGCCGCCGTCATCGAGAAGATCGAGTCCCTCGGCTTCGACGTCACCCATGTCTATGGCCTGACCGAGTGCTACGGCCCGACCGTCTCCTGCGCCTGGCATGACGAATGGGATGCCCTCCCCCGGGAGGAGCGGGCGCGGCTCAAGGCCCGTCAGGGCGTGCGCTCCACCGCCCTCGACAGCCTGATGATCGCCGATCCGGAGACCATGAAGCCGGTGCCGCGCGATGGCGAGACGCTCGGCGAAGTCATGATGCGCGGCAACGTCGTCATGAAGGGCTATCTGAAGAACCCGTCCGCCACCGAGGAAGCCTTCGAGAATGGCTGGTTCCACACCGGCGATCTGGCCGTGTGGCATTCCGACGGCTACATCGAGATCAAGGACCGCTCGAAGGACATCATCATCTCCGGTGGCGAGAACATCTCGTCGCTTGAGATCGAATCGGTGCTCTACCAGCATCCGGCGGTGATCGAGGCGGCCGTGGTGGCCAAGCCGGACGCGAAGTGGGGCGAGACTCCCTGCGCCTTCGTGACGCTGAAGCCGGGGGTTGAGCTGGAAGAACGCGACCTCGTGTCCTTCTGCCGCCAGCACATGGCCCACTTCAAGGTTCCGCGCTCCATCGTGTTCGGACCGCTGCCGAAAACTTCCACCGGCAAGATCCAGAAGCGGGTCCTGCGCGATCAGGCCAAGGAACTGGCGCTGCTCGTTTAATCGCCCTGCAACCGGGGCGGGATCTCCCGCCCCGGTCTGCCCCTCGGCGCACAGGCGATCACGCAATTTTGCACAGCCTTTTCGCACGAACTCCGGTTCGCATCGCGCACAAGCTCTGCTAAGAGGCGAAAAAGAAGGCCGTCCCGGCTTGCCCGACGGGCCGGGTCAGGCTAGATACGTACCCGTATGGATGGGAACTGGTGCCGGCGCCCGGCTTT
>JBBSSF010000696.1:0-1974 GCA_038242345.1 Hyphomicrobiales bacterium | reverse complement strand
TCCGGAGGTCCGCCGGCCCGCCCTCGCGCGCCCGCCGGAGGCGCGCCCGGACGGTCCGCGTCCGGAGCACCAGCGCCGTCCGGATGACCCCCGTCCCGGCAACGAGCGCCCGACGGATGCGCGCCCGGACCGCCCGCGTCCGGATCAGCAGACCCGTCCGGATGCGGGTCGCCCGGCGAAGGAGCGCCCGTCGGATGGCGGGCGGCCGCAGGCGGACCGGCCGGAGACGGTGCGTCCCGCCCGTCCGGCGGCGGACAGCCAGCGGCAGCCGGCGGCCGAACGGCGTCCGCGCGATGGTGGCGATGCGGGCCCCAAGGCGCAGTCCAATGCCCGGCCCGAACGTCCGGAGCGCGCCAAGGAGCAGGCCCCGGCCAACGGCCAGCGGCGTCCGCCGAAGCCCGAGGAGCAGTGAGACCAGGGGGGCTTTTTCACGGACCTCTGGTCCGGGCTTTCCTGACCCGGCCCCCGATTCGGCCCGCGGCCTTCCGGTGCGCGGGCCGTTTGCTTTCCGGGACGGCGGTGTTCCCGGGTCGGCCGCCGCCCGAATCCGCCCGTCCGCGTCCCCTGAGGCGCGGGCCGGCAATCAGCGTTCGGTGAGCTTCAGCTCGATACGGCGGTTGCGGGCGTTGGCCTCGTCGCTGTCGCCGGGATCGAGGGGCTGATATTCGCCGAAGCCGGCGGCGACCAGATGCACCGGCGCCACGCCCCGGGCGATCAGGTAGCGCACCACGGCGCTGGCCCGGGCGGCCGACAGGTCCCAGTTGTCGCGGAAGCGGCCGCCGGTGATCGGGCGGGCATCGGTGTGGCCGTCGACCCGCAGCACCCACGGGATTTCCGGCGGGATTTCCTTCTCCAGCCCCTTGAGGGCGTCCGCCAGCCCGTTGAGCTGGACCTTGGCGGCCTCGTTGATCTCGTCGGAGCCCGACGGGAACAGCACCTCGGCCTGGAACACGAAGCGGTCGCCGACCACGCGCACGTCCGACCGGTTGCCGAGGATCTCGCGCAGCCGGCCGAAGAAGTCCGAGCGGTAGCGGGCCAGTTCCTGCACCTTCTGGGCCAGCGCCACGTTCAGCCGGCGGCCGAGATCGGCGATCTTGGTCTGGGATTCCCGGTCGCGCTGCTCGGAGGCGTCGAGAGCCGTCTCCAGGGCGGCGATCTGGCGGCGCAGGGCCGAAATCTGCTGGTTGAGAAGCTCCACCTGGGCCAGCGCCCGGGCCGACACCCGGCGCTCGTCATCCAGCGCCGTCTGCAGCGTGCCCACCTGACCGCCGGCCGAGGCGGCGGCTCCCGCCGAGGCGTCGATGAGGCCCTGCAGACGGGTCTGCTCCGAGCGCGCGGTGTCGAGGCTCGATTGCAGGGTGGCGACAGTGTCCTGAAGGTCCTGCTTGCCGGCGCGCTCCAGGGCGAGCAGCTCGGTCAGCTCGGCGATCTGGGCATTCAGCCGGGTCAGCGCCGTGTCCTTGCCGGAAATCTGCTGGGACAGGAAGAACTGCGCCAGCATGAACACCGAGAGCAGGAAGATGATGACGAGGAGCAGGGTGGACAGGGCGTCGACGAAGCCCGGCCAGTAATCCACCCGGCTGTCGCGGCGGTGACGGGACAGGGCCATGGCGGGGCTCCCTCGGGGATGCGGAAAGAGGGCGGGGCGGGGGTGGGCCAGAGGTCCCCGAAGAGGGCCCCCCGGATAGTCCGGCGCGGATTTCCCATAAGCCCCGATGGCATGAGAAATCTGCTGTCCTTCAGGCGCTAAGGTGCGGTCAGCACCTCGCGTCCCGGTCTCATTCGGCCTTTTCGATGGCCCGGGTCAGGCGGGCGAGAAGGGCTTCCACCCGGGCCTGCTGCTGGGTGCTCGCCTCCACCAGCTCGCGCAGCATGTGCTGCTCGGCGCGCTGGTGCTGGACGAGGCCGGAAATGCCCTCGGCGAGATTGGCCATGGCGACGGTCGCCTGCCGGCCGCCGGAGCCTTCCTGGATC
>JBBSSF010000695.1:0-1974 GCA_038242345.1 Hyphomicrobiales bacterium | reverse complement strand
GCATCTGCGGTTCCCGGTCTCCGCGGAAAGGCCGGCAGGGCGCCGGGCGGCGGACAGGCGCGACAAGGCGCGGGGACGGGGAGGGACCATGACGACGGGCGGGGCAGGGCCCGGGTCCGGTCCGGCAGGCTTCCGGGCGGAATGGCGTCCGGGAGACGGAAGAGGCCCGGCCGGCCCCGCTGTGGCTGCCGGCCGGGCAGATCGGGATCAGCTCTTCAGGTTGATCATGCGCTCGACCGAGCGGCGGGCACGCGCCGCGATCATCGGATCCACCGTCACCTCGTCACGCAGATAGACGAGGCTGTCGAGGATCTTCGGCAGGGTGATGCGCTTCATGTGCGGGCAGAGATTGCACGGCTTCACGAACTCCACCTCGGGCACTTCCGCCGCGACATTGGAGGCCATGGAGCATTCGGTGACGAGCACCACCCGCTTCGGCTTCTCGCGCTTCACATAATCGATCATGTGGGCGGTGGAGCCGGTGAAATCGGCTTCCGCGATCACGTCTTCCGGGCATTCCGGATGGGCGATGATCTGGATGCCCGGATCGGCATCGCGATAGGCCTTCAGCTCGGCCCCGGTGAAGCGCTCGTGCACCTCGCAGGCGCCGGCCCAGGTGATGACCTTCACCTTGGTCTGGGAGGCGACATATTTGGCCAGATGCTGGTCCGGCAGGCAGATCACCTGATCCGTGCCGAGGCTCTCCACAATCTGCAGGGCATTGGAGGAGGTGCAGCAGATGTCCACCTCTGCCTTCACGTCGGCCGAGGTGTTGACATAGGCGACGATCGGCACGCCCGGATAGCGCTCGCGCAGCAGGCGCACGTCCGCCCCGGTGATGGAGGCGGCGAGCGAGCAGCCGGCGTCCTGATCCGGGATCAGCACCGTCTTGCCGGGATTGAGCAGCTTCGAGGTCTCGGCCATGAAGTGCACGCCGCACTGGACGATGATGTCGCCCTCGGCCCTGGTCGCGAGACGGGCCAGCTGCAGCGAGTCGCCCACGATGTCGGCAACGCCGTGGAAGATTTCCGGCGTCTGGTAATTGTGGGCGAGGATGACGGCGTTGCGCTCCTTCTTCAGCCGGTTGATCGCGGCGATATAGGGCGCATAGACCGGCCACTCGAAGGCCGGAATGACCGACTTCACCTTCTCGTAGATCGGTGCGGTCTCGCGCGCCACCGTCTCGTCGAAGACGAGGGAGGGCATCGGAACCGGACCATATTTCAGGAGCGCGGCCGAGGGGCGATCCGCCACCGGACGGGCCGGGCGCGCATCGGAAATGAGGGCCATCGCGACCTCCCTGAGCTGAATATGCTCTGACTGAGCATATTCAATCGACAAGAAAATGGCGCGCGGCCCTGACCGGCGCCGGTTATGCTCTCTTGGAGCCGAACATAATGGGACTTCCCGCTTCATGAAAGGGGGCGCCGGCGCTTTTTTCGCGAAAGCGTCATGAATCCCTGCACACCCGCTCTGCGTGCCGCGCGGGGCGCTCTGGACAGACCGGCCGATATGATGTAATTTACATCATAAAAGGGGTCTGGAACATTCATCATGCCATGTGATATAGAGATCCTGCCCGGCGAGGCAGGAGCTGCCGGCGCCCTGCATCCGGTCTCGTCCGGATGCTGCGCCTGCGAATCGACCGCCCCGTCAGGAGAAGCGTCATGATCACATCCGCCCAGATGCGGGCTGGCCGGGCGCTCCTCGGCATCGATCAGAAGCGGCTCGCCGAGCTCTCCGGCGTGTCGCTGCCCACCATCCAGCGCATGGAGGCCAGCGATGGCGTGGTGCGCGGGGTGGTCGATACGCTGATGAAGGTCATCCGCGCCTTTGACGAGGCCGGGATCGAGCTCATCGGCGAAAATGCCGTCTCCGCTGCGGGCGGCCGGGGCGTGCGCTTCAGGGCGCCGCGCTGACCGGCCCGGGCAGGGGCGGGCGGCCAAGGACTTCCGAAGGCGGTGCGCCGCCTTC
>JBBSSF010000694.1:0-1975 GCA_038242345.1 Hyphomicrobiales bacterium | reverse complement strand
GCTTTCCCGCATTTACTTTCGGCCGAAGCGCATGGATGCGATCTCTTCCCGGCCCCGCTGTTCGGCTTCTTCCCGGGACCATCCGCCCTCATATTCCAGGATGGCCGCACGTTCCTCGAACAGGTCGGCCCAATCATCTTCCGTCCGGGTGGCCGTCGCATCTGGCTGCACCAGCGGGCCGACACCAAGGCGACGGGCCAGTGCTGCGAGCGGGGCGAAATTCGGCATTACGCCACCGCGAAAATGGCAGAGGTGACGACATAGGCGCGAACGGATCCCTGCACGCCCGGAATCCGCGTCACCCGTTGCGGCTTGCCATCACTGCCGGGCAGCAGGAAGCCCTTGTCCGCCAGCACGCGCGCCACCCGGCCGGCGTCCACACCGGAGCACACCTCGCTCTTCCACGCCTCGGGCAGAATGATGTACTCGGTGCCGCCGTCCTTGGCTTTGCGACGGAAGCCGACGCGGTTCACCACCTTCTCGCGCTGCCCCTCTGGCACATCACCCCCAGCCTCGCCCATAGCCTCGAACCGGCTCGTACCGTGCGCCTCAAGGAAGCGCCGGACAGTCGCCACGGCTTCCCGATCCTCCGCCGGCTCGATACCGCCACGCGCCGCGAGCCAATCGTTGAAGCACCGTGCCGCCGCCTTGCTCGCCTCGCCGGGCTGCCAGGGCAGGATGCCGAACTGCACCGCGATCTCGCCGCCGGCTGCCACCAGGCCGAAGCGGGCCGCCACCCGGCGCACCTGCCCATCCGCATCGGCGGGACAGTTCTCCGCCACGAACCCGGCCGTGAAGTCGCGGACCATGGGGCCGATCGCGTCGAAGTCCTTCGTCAGGAGGTCGAGGAAGGCCGGGCCGGCCGTGCCATGGCATTCGGCCACCGCCGCCTTCAGATGCACCGCCAGCGCGTCGGCCGACGGGAAGCCGTTGAGGGTCTCGAAGATGCCGAGGCCCGCGCCGGCATCGGCGGGAATGTCGAGGATGCGGACTTCCTGCCCGGCCGCCACGCGCCGGCCACGGCCGTCCTCGGCCATCTTGTCGGCGAGACCGATTTCCCCGGTGCTGACGAACAGCACCCGCCAGCGGGAGACCCGCCGGGCCTCGCCATTCCGCCCGGCCCGGGTCTTGCCCTGACCGTTCGCCAGCATGTAGGCGGTCGGGCCGATGTGATCGGCCGCGCACTCGCCCATTTCGTCCAGGACGAGGAGGCTGTCGGAATGGACGAGGCCTGCCCCTTCCAGCCCGTTCGATGTCGCCCGCCAGGTGCGGATGAAGTCCCGCCCGCCCCAGACCGATGCGGCCACCTGAAGCGCCGTGGTCTTGCCGATCGAGGAACCGCCCCGGAAGTGGAAGCCACCCCCTTCGGCGCTCGCCGGAAAGAGCAGCGGGCCGGCAAAGGCTGCCGAGAGCGCAAACACCAGCCGGGAGTTACCGATTGCCGGACGGGCAATGCGGTCCTGCCAGTCGGCCAGCGTACCAGCCTTGCGGAACGGATCCTCAAGCCCGCCATCGGACTGGAACAGGATCCGTTCGCCGGTCTGGTCGCCGAAGGTCTGGCGCGGCAGCACGAAGCTCCGGCCCGACCAGCCAAGCGCCGTCACTGCCCGCGCCTTCTCGTCCGGCCGCGCCGTCGAGATATAGTCGTGAAGCGCGTTGCGCGCCGTGTTGTGGGGCGCCATCAACAGCCCGAGAGACAGGAGCCGTTCCCGGTAGGCCGTGCCATCGCCGGCCATCATGGCCATGGGCATGGCCCATTCCTTAGGCCGTCCGTCCCGGTCGGTAATGCGCAGGAGCCGGCCCCAGTCCTCCCCTTCGGTGCTGCGGGTATCGGCGACCACTTCCAGCACAGAACAGATCCATTTCCATTCGACCGTGGTCGCACCGCTGTCCTTGTCTACCCGCTCGGTACGTTTTTCCACGCCGCGCTCGGTCAGACGGAAGGGCCACTCGCGCCGCGCTTTTGCCTCGACAG
>JBBSSF010000693.1:0-1978 GCA_038242345.1 Hyphomicrobiales bacterium | reverse complement strand
GTATCGGGCGGGAGCGAGCCGAGGAGGTGTTGGATCACGTCAGCTCCCGGCGGCTGGATTTTCTCGGCAATCCCCAGACCCTCGGGATGGTGGCCGCAATTGCGGGCCAGAATGAGCCGCTGCCGGAGAGGCGGGACGAACTCTTCCAGAAGGCGATCGACCAGCTCTGGCAGGAGCACAAGGAGGCGGCCACAGAGAAGCAATTGTCACGGCAAGAGGCTCTGGACGCAGCGGGTGCGGCCTCAGCCGCCCTGATCCTCACCGGCCACGAGGTGATTTCACGCAAACCCTCAACCCCGCCTGTGGACGGAGAGCTTCTGCTGTCCGAACTCGACGCGTTCTCGCCCGATGCCATTAGCCGGGTTCTGGGGACGCGCCTCTTTGTCGGCCGCGGAGACGATCGCTTCACTTACATGCACCGGCGGATCGGCGAGTTCCTGGCGGCCGCCTGGCTCTCCCGGCGCGCGGACACGCCGGAAAAGCGGCGCCGTCTGCTGCGCCTCCTCCGCTCCAGCGGCCTTGTGCCGGCCAGCCTGCGCGGCCTCCATGCGTGGCTGGTGCGTGACCCGGTGCTTGCCCCCGATGTCATCGCCGCCGATCCGATCGGCGTGATGGACTATGGCGACGCCGCGGACCTGACATCCGAGAACCGGCGTACCCTTCTGGCGGCGCTCCGGCAACTGGCCGAGGCGGATCCGGACTTCCGTCTGCCCCGCGGGCTGGAAGCGCCCGGGCTGGGGCATCCGGACCTGCATCACGATGTCGATGGCCTGCTGCGCGATCCGGCAGCGTCCTTCTCGCTGCGCGTTCTTCTCGCGGAGCAACTTGCAGACGCACACCGCGCCGCGCCTTATCGGGAAAGGCTGCACTCTCTGCTGATGGACGAAACCGAATTCTTCGCCCTGCGCCGGCGGGCGGGTGATGCCCTCGCGACACTTGAGGGGGAAGACTGGACGGCCCACATCGAGGCGCTGCGCTGTCAGGGCGATGAGAACGGCACTCGGCTGGCCTATGAGCTGATGAAGCGGGTCGGGCTATCCCGGTTCACGGATGAGGAGGTCGTCGGAGTTCTGCTTGCCTATGATGGGCTGACGATCGCATCGATCGCATCGATCGCTCGCCGCCGCGTCATCGGAAGCTCGCTTATGAAATTCTGGAGCTTTGCGGACATCGTCCCGGAAGAGCGTCTTGATGATCTCCTGACCTTGCTGTCGGAGGAGTTTCAGGCGCTCCTTCCTCGGTCTGCATCGCCTCATGATTATCAGCTGATCCGGCTTGCGCGTGAACTGATCGCCCGGCGCCTGAAGGTCTCGATGCCGGTAGATCCGCTACGCCTCTGGGGGTGGCTGCTTCCCCATGTCCAAAGCCAACTATACTCTCATCATGAGGATGTTGCGACGATTGCGACATGGTTCCGAGCCCATGACGAAGCCCGCCGGGCAATCCAGCGCCATGTGCTACTGGATGTCGTCGGCCCAGGAGCACAGATCGGGGCACCACGGATCCTTCGGTCAGAGCTTGGTCTTTCTGCGAACGAAGGAGACGTTATTGCGCTTTTCGGGGCGCTCGATCCGGATGACCGGTCCGACGGGCGTTGGACGAGGCTCCTCTTTCTGATCCGGCATGACGGAGACGAAGGGCGCGCGGCACGGGAGGTAGCCAAGCCCTTTGCTGCCCACGATCCGGCGCTTCAAGCTTGGCTTACCGAACTTGCCGTCTGGCGGAAGCCGCAGTGGATGATTGACGATGAAGCAAAAAAGGCCCGTAGAGAGAAGGCGCTTGCCCGCGTTTTTGCTAGGCAGAGGCGAGCTTTCGAAAAATATATTTCTCTCGTCCGTGCAGGTGAGTTTGGCCTTGTCCGTGGTCCTGCCATGGCCTATCTTGGGCAATGCCGCGACCTGAACAATGATCTGCCTGCGCACGAGCGCATTGTCGAATGGCTGGGACCGGACGTTGCCGACGCCGCGCTTGCGGGATT
>JBBSSF010000692.1:0-1987 GCA_038242345.1 Hyphomicrobiales bacterium | reverse complement strand
CGGCCATTTCTCCTCGCGCTCGCGCAGCGTCCACGACATCGTCACCAGATAGAGGCCGGCCCGGGCCGGCGCCACCAGCGGATAGGCCGAGCAGGTGATCGTCACCTGATAGACGCCGACCGGCAGGACGATCTTGCCCCGGATCTGGCCATAGACCCCGGCCGAGCCCTGGTCCGACGACTCGGAGAGGAGGCGCGTCAGTTCGGACACGAGGATCTGCTGGCGCGACGATGGCCGGTTGAGGCCGGCGAGGTCGTCGATTTCCAGCATGTCGGCGCCGGCGCCGTTCGACCAGACGATGGTTGCCGTCAACGGATCGAACACCACCGTCACATGCCGGTCGGCAATCCAGCGGCCCACTTGCGGGTGGGCGGTGAGTGCGAGAAACTCGGCTGACGGATCGACCATTCTTCTCTCTTCGCCTTGTCGGGCGGCCCCCCGGAAAGCGCCGCCTCTTCATTCTCCGAAAGCCGAATACCACGAGCTTTTCGGGCCCCGCCCTTCTCTCGCATGTCGCCGGCCGGGGGTCCATGGTCCGAAAGGCCGCGCAGCCGTCCAATGGGGCGGAATCTTTCCGTTTCCCTGCGGATTTGTGCCGTTTGCCCCGCCTGTGAGTTGGTGCGTTCCGGTTGCTGTCTCCCCATTGCGCGCGGGGCCGGCACATGCGACCGTTCCATCCGGCGGCCACCGATGCGGCCATTCCTGACGGAGTGGCGTCTGCCCGCCCTTCAAGGACTGCACGAGACGGTCCGTTTGTTTCAACGGGAGAGCCCAGGATGACCAGCGAAACCACGCCGTTCCAGATCCCGGCCGAAATGAAGGCCTATGCCGACCGGACCTTCGATCAGGCCCACAAGGCCTTCGGGGTCTTCGTCGCGCGCGCCGAGGAAGCGGTCGGCAAGGCCGACGAGTCCGCCAAGGTGATGGGGGATCGCGGTGCCGATGCCAACCGGCGCCTGCTCGCCTTCACCGAGGAGAATGTCAACGCCGCCCTCGAACTGGCCCGTGCCCTGGTACGCGCCGATACGGTCGAGGAGATGATGCGGGTCCAGTCCGAGTTCGCGACCCGGCGCCTTGAGGCGATGTCGAGCCGGGCGAAGGAACTCGGGGCGGAAATCGGCCGTCTGGCCGGGGCCGCGGCGGGCGGCGGCACGGGGCGCTGACCCCCGCATGAGCCGGCGCGCCTTTCGGGGCGCCGGGAGGGCCTGTGTCTCACGGGCATGCCCGGTTCCGGTGTGCGCCGCGCCTCCGCCTTTTGAATTATTGTGCACTGCAAAAAGAATATTGCAATGCGAAAGGGGATCGCTTATCTTCTGGATGCGGGTTCGGAAATGGTCCAGCGCCCCGGCGGGGTTAACGGGCCAGTCCTTCCGGACCGGGTTCCCGATCCGGTGCTCATTCGAGGCCGGGCCAGGAACTTGAGCCGTGGGGTCTGACAATCGCCCCGGATGGAGACCCAGGATGACCGACACCCCTGCCGAAGTCGAAACCCCCGTTGAGACGGAAGTCACCGAGACGCCTGTCGTTGCCGAGACGACACTGGTTCCCGATGCTTCCAACGTGATCCCGCTTCCCAATATTGAGGCTTTCCCGATGCCGAAGCTCGAAGTCCCCACCGTCGTCCGTGAACTGGCCGAGAAGAGCGTCACCCAGGCGCGCGAGAACTACGAGAAGGTGAAGGCCGCCGCCGAAGAGGCGACCGACGTTCTCGAGGACACCTACGAGACCGCCCGCAAGAGCATGCTTGAATTCAACCTCAAGGCGATCGACACCGCCAAGGCCAACAGCGACGCGACCTTCGAGTTCGTGAAGAGCTTCGCTGGCGTGAAGAGCCTGTCGGAAGCCGTCGAGCTGCAGTCGGCCTTCGCCCGCAAGCAGTTCGAGTCCCTGAGCGCCCAGGCCAAGGAATTCCAGGAGCTCGCCACGAAGCTCTCCACCGACGCGACGTCCCCGCTGAAGGACGCCGCCACGAAGATCTTCAAGGACT
>JBBSSF010000691.1:0-1993 GCA_038242345.1 Hyphomicrobiales bacterium | reverse complement strand
TCAAAATAACTCGAATACAATACAACTATCGCCGCGTAAATTATAATTGTTAACAAAATTACAAAAAGAACAGCATTCTCATAAGAAGAAAAATAATAAATATTGCTGATAATTATTGGCCAAAACAAACTTGTGTTGGCAGATACGGGTTCACCGACGTTAAAATAGGGAACTCCAAATTTCCAAAAATTGAATGCAACGCGCTGTGTGATCATGTGGTCATCCTGGGCATGCCAGTATGACTTTCCATCAACAACAATATGAATATAATCACCAAAAACAAGAGAAAATATTACTGTCGCAAGGAAAATAATAGATGCGAAACCGATCTCTTTTCTGTCGAAATAGAATTTCATAAATCTAATCCCAGAAAATTATCTATTCAATTTTAGCCAGAGCGAGCAGAACCGGTCGCGTCAAACGCGAAACGCCGACTTTCTCGCCGCCCGTGCCCCGGCAGAGGGCTCACGGGCCTTCAGAATTTCGTCTTCTTGAATATGCCTTCCGGAACCCACGAAATGATACCCATCACGAGCCTCCAGACGGGCTTCACGTAAACGACATTCTTCTTTGTGACGGCCGCCATATAAATGGACTTGCCAACCGCCGAAGCATCGGCCGTGAGCGGCCCGGGCAACTTCATGCCGGCTGTCATTTTCGTGCGCACGAAGCCAGGCTTGACGGTCAGGACGTGCACGCCACTCTTCACGCATCGGCTGCGAAGCCCCGACAGAAAGGCCGTGAAGCCAGCCTTGGCAGACCCGTAGACATAGTTCGAGGCCCGGCCTCGATCGCCTGCAACAGAGGAGATGCCAACGATCGTCCCCTCCCCGCGCGCGCAGAACCGCTCGGCGAAGAGCCCCAGGATTAGCGACGGCCCCTCATAGTTCGATCGCATGACCACCGTCGCG
This sequence comes from Hyphomicrobiales bacterium, assembly GCA_038242345.1. Classification (GTDB taxonomy): domain Bacteria; phylum Pseudomonadota; class Alphaproteobacteria; order Rhizobiales; family Segnochrobactraceae; genus JBBSSF01. Next base: position 1,082 of record JBBSSF010000691.1, on the reverse strand, counting down.
TGGCCCATGTCCGATTGCGCGCGCTCCTGCTCGCCGAGCAGCCCGACCACCGAGATCACCGTGTCCAGCGACGTCGGGAGAGCGTCGACGAAGGCCGGAAACGACGCCGTGTCGAGCACGTCAAAGCGGCGCACCGTGACCTCTCTTCCCGTCCGCGTCGCGATGTCGTCCGCTTCCCGCGCGAGGGCTGCCTCGTCCCGCCCGGCCAACACGACCGCCCAGCCATGTTCGGCATAAACCCGAGCTGTCTCACGGCCGATATCGGAGGTTCCGCCGAGAACGAGGACGGTCTTCATCGGTTCGGTCATGGTGTCCATCACAGGCTGAGGCGGGTGGAAAGACGTGAACGGATGCGCCCCGCGGGATCGATCTCCCGGCGCAGGGCCCGGAAGGCATCCGCTCCCGGATAACCGGCATCATAGGTGGTGCGCAGCTGCCGCGCGTCCTTGGTCAGGTAAAGTCGCCCGCCCGCCTTCACCACCACCTTGTCCAGTTCGTCGAGAAATTCCAGAAGGCCTGGCGTCAGCGGAAGGTCCAGAGCAAGCGTATAGCCCAACATAGGAAAAGAAACGAGTCCATGTGAGGGCCCAAGTTTCTTGAGAACAGCGAGGAAGGATGCATCGCCACGACCGGCAATCCGCTCCAGGAGCTCAGCTAGCGCAGACTCCGCGGTCTCCGGCGGTAGCACGCACTGGTGCTGCACGAAGCCGCGCCGACCGTAAATGCGGTTCCATCGCCCCACGCCATCAAGCGGGAAGAAATAGGGGGCGGCCGCCACCAGAAAGGGCGCCCCCGCCTTGCGCGCCCCGGCGCGGAAATAGAGCTCGTTGAAGGCGGCCACACTCAGAGGATTGAGCGCGAGATCGGGGAAATCGACCGGAATGGCCAGCCGGGGAGCGCGAGGCACCGGGAAAGGATCGCGCAGCTCCCGCGCTCCGAGCTCAGCCCGCGTCGCATGTTCGCCGAGGAAGATGAGCGAGCGCCCGAGCTTTGTCCCCTTGGCCAGACAGTCGATCCAGGCGACCGAATAAGTTGCCGCATCTCCCGCATCGAGCGCCGCCATCGCGGAAGCCAGATCGTCC
>JBBSSF010000690.1:0-1997 GCA_038242345.1 Hyphomicrobiales bacterium | reverse complement strand
TCGCGGGAAGAAAATGCGGAATACCAAAGATCCTCGAAGAGGACTCTTTGGTATTCCGATGCGGATTTCTCATGCCATTGGAGCAGATGAGAAATCCGCTGTTCTTCAGGCGTACGGTGCGGTCAGCACTTCGTGCGCCTGGTATAAATTCAAGCTCCTGGAGCGTTTTCTGTGAACCTGGGGGGACGGAAAATTCTCTAGCGGGTGGCGGCCACCGCCACGCCGGCGCCGATCAGGACGCTGCCGGCGGTCCGGTTCATGCGACGGACGGCGGCCGGGGTGCGCAGGAAGCGCCGGGCCCGGCCGGCCAGCACCACATGGCCGCCGATCACCACCGCCTCGACGGCGAGGATGACCGCGGCAAGCTCCGTGACGGTGCCGGCGGTGAGATCCGCCCCGACCACATTGGGCAGCAGCGCGATATAGAAGAGCGGCATCTTCGGATTGCCGAGATTGAGGGCGACGCCCGTGGCCCATGCGCCGGCCAGCCCGCCGCGGCCTGCTCCGGCCCGGCCCGTCGGCACCTTCGCCGGGGCCCGCCACAGCCGCACCCCGGTCCACACCAGCCACGCCGCCCCGAGAAAGCGCAGCACCGTCATCGCCCCGCCCATCTCGCCGGCGAGCGCCGACAGGCCGGCGGCCGCCAGCACCAGGAAGACCAGAATGCCGGTGACCGTGCCGAGCCCGTAGGCAATGCCCGACGCCGCGCCATGGGAGAGGGTGCGGGCCACGATCGTCATGTTGTCCGGGCCGGGGCTGGCGGCAAAGACGAAGAAGGCGGCGGCAAAGGCCAGAAGGGTGGGGGCGTCCATGGCGGGCTCCTCGCGGGCGGGGGCGTCGGGTCGGGCTCAGCAGGGTTCGTGCCAAGCCCTTTTCCGGACGGCGAAAACGCGCTCAAAAGCTGGGCGCGGCGCACAAATTTTGGTGCGCGGTCAGTTTCCGGGCACACCCGATCCGCGCGGGGCCGCGAAGCTACAGACAGGGAAACTCCTTATTTTCCAAACCAGTAAGTGAAAATCCGGACTGGTTGTGCGAGGCGTTCGCGAGTGCTGCATGCGGTATTTTCATTCCCCAAATTATCGGAATGAATTTGAATAATTCTGGGTCCTCTCCTCTTGATGCAGATCATCACAAGAAAGAGGTGTCCCGATGAGCCTCGGCACCAAGTCAGCATCCATTCTGCTGGATGCCGCGCCAAGTACGGATGTGGATTTTTCGCGTCTCACCGAGCAGGCTGCGTTTCGGCAGCTGCTCGATGTCATCGCTGCACGGCGTGAAGAATTCGACCGGAAGCGGCATGTGCCGCGGGATGTCATTGCGTTGATGAAGAAAGCCCGGATCTTCCGGGCCTCAACGCCGACAAAATTCGGTGGTGATGCGCTCGCCCCGCATCATTTTCTGAAGCTGATCGAGCAGATCGGCGCCGTTGACGGCTCGGCTGCCTGGGTCGCGGCCTTCGGCTCGGCCAATACCTATATCGCCGCTCTCCCCGAGGAGACCCAGGCGATCATCTATGCCGGGGGGCCGGACCAGGTCTATGCCGGCGGGCTCTATCCGCTGCACGAGGCGACCCGGGTTCAAGGCGGCTGGAAGGTCACGGGCCAGTGGCGCTTTGCCTCCGGCTGCATGGGGGCGGACTGGATCGGTGTCGGCATCACCGGCCGCGACCCGTCGGTCGCCAGCGTCGGCGGCGTGCCGGTGGTGAAGATGGCCGTGTGCCCGGCCGCAGAGGTCGAGATCATCGAGACCTGGGATGTGGTCGGCATGCAGGGCACCGGCAGCCACGACACCCGGGTGACCGACAAGGTGTTCGCCGACGCCTGGACCTGCGACCGCGGCGCCCGGGGCCTGTTCGACGACCCGCTCTATTCCTATCCGCCGCTGGCCTATCAGGCCGAGGTTCATGCCGCCGTCAATCTGGGGCTTGCCCGGGCGGCGCTGGATCTGGCCGCCTCCATGTCGGGCGCGGCGAAGCTGATGCCCGGTGCCATGCGTCT
>JBBSSF010000689.1:0-1998 GCA_038242345.1 Hyphomicrobiales bacterium | reverse complement strand
TTCTGCTCCTCGGAGCCGAATTTCAGCAGCGCCGGGCCCAGCATCGAGATGCCGAAACTTTCCAGCGGCGCCCGCGCGCCGATGGCGTGCATCTCCTCGGAGAGGATGCGCTCCTCCTCGCGCGACAGACCGGCGCCGCCATAGGCCTTCGGCCAGGTGGGCACGGTGAAGCCACGCTCCGCGGCCGCCCGCATCCAGGCCTCCTGGGCCGGCGAGGCGAAGGTGAAATGACGCCCGCCCCAGCAGATGTCGGTGTCCTCGCGCGGCGGCGTGCGCATCTCCGGCGGGCAGTGCGCCGCAAGCCACGCGCGCACCTCCGCCCGGAAGTCATCGGCTTCCGTGCTCATGCTCTCATGTCCTCCCCGACACATGGTCGGCCGCGCCCCGTTTGCCGGGGCGTCGTCACGTCATTGGTGATGATGCAGTCCACGCCACAGGGCGCCGTCCGGGGATGTTGTGATTGTGGGACCCGGAAAATCGCCCTGCCGGGGGAGGTCCTCCCGGAACCGGCGCGCCGGCCCGCTCCTCCCCTTGCAAGAATCATCCTACCGGATAGTATGTGAATGCGCAAGCCACCGCCGGAATCCATCGATCGACACCGGCGGGAAACGACAAAAAACATATTATTTTGCGCGTCTTATAGGGAGGATCGATACATGCTACGTGGTATGATGATGACCGGCCCGATGATGCTCTCGAACATCATCGAATATGCCGCCGAGGTGCATCCGAAGGGGGAAATCGTATCCGCCACCCTGGAAGGCGGGCTGCATCGCGAGAGCTATGCCGAGGCCGCGCGGCGCATCCGCAGGCTGGCCAACGCCCTGATCCGCCTGGGGGTGAAGCCGGGCGACCGCGTGGCGACCATGGCCTGGAACGGCTACCGGCATTTCGAGCTCTATTATGCGATCTCGGGCATCGGGGCGGTCTGCCACACCATCAATCCGCGCCTCTTCCCGCAGCAGCTCGCCTTCATCGTCTCCCACGCCGAAGACACGCACCTGTTCTTCGACCTCAATCTGGCCGATCTGGTCGCGCGGATGCGGCCGTCCTGGCCGGCGGGACTGCGCTATGTGGTGATGACCGACGCCGCCCACCGGCCGGAGACGCCGGGGCTTGAGGACATGCTGGTCTATGAGGACCTGATCGCCGGCGAATCCGAGCTCTTCGACTGGCCGGAATTCGACGAGACCACGGCCTCCGCGCTCTGCTACACCTCGGGCACCACCGGCAACCCCAAGGGCGCGCTCTATTCCCACCGCTCCACCATGCTGCTTGCCTTTCTCCTGAGCAGCTCCGTGCGCGACATCGACCGGGGAACGCGCCTCCTGCCGGTCGTCCCGCTGTTCCACGTCAACGCCTGGGGGCTGCCCTATTCCGCGCCGCTGACCGGGGCCGACCTCATCATGCCCGGCCCGCGGCTCGACGGCGCCACCCTGTTCGACCTGATGGAGACCACCGGCACCCAGGTGAGCTGGGGCGTGCCGACGGTGTGGACCGGGCTTCTGGCTGAAATGGCGGCGCGGGGCGCCAGGCCCCGGGCGCTGGAAAGCGTGCTGATCGGCGGCTCGGCCCCGTCCCAGACGATGATCGAGGACTTCGAATATCGCTGGGACGTGCGCGTCACCCAGGGCTGGGGCATGACGGAGACGAGCCCGGTGGGCGCCATCGGCTGGCTGACCCCGGACGAAAGGCTGATGCCGCGCAACGCGCAGATCGCCATCAAGACCCATGCCGGCAAGCGCTGCTTCGGGGTCTCCCTCAAGATCGTCGACGACGAGGGGCGCCGCCTGCCCCATGACGACCTGGCCACCGGCCACCTGCACGTGCGCGGCGGCACGGTGATTTCCGGCTATTTCAACGATCCCGAGGCCACCGCCCGGGCCTTCGATGCCGACGGCTGGTTCGCGACCGGCGACATCGCGCGGATTTCTCCGTCGGGTCTCCTCACCATCGTCGACCGGCAGAAGGATCTGGTGAAATCCGGCGGCGAATGGA
>JBBSSF010000688.1:0-2004 GCA_038242345.1 Hyphomicrobiales bacterium | reverse complement strand
GGGGCGTGTCCGAAGCCGCGCTCGCCGCGTGGCGGGCGGGCTCCGGTCGGGGACGAGATACGCGAAAGTCCGGATCGGAAGATTTCGGATGCTGCTATTTTCTGCACGACCATTATCTCTGGTCGGAATCCCGGATGGGTTCTGGTTGGCAACCAAGGGAGATGCGGTCTAGTCTGGTTGCGATTGGTTTGGCCCTGGTCGGGTTGCGCCCGGGGGCGGGCCGTGGCATCCGGGCGTCGGTCCGGCACGGGTCCGCGCGTCCATGTGGCGTGGGGCTTGTGCCGGACCGGACGGTAGCGGTTGTGGCGCGGCTGCGTATCATGGTCGCGACCATGTGCGCTGGTTGCCGCGGGGCGCAGCCTCATGTGCGGAGAGGCCGCTCCCGGTGTGATGCCTAAGGTCCTTGAACAAGGATCCTTTGGCAGTCCGGTGCGGATTTCTCATGCCTTTGGAGCATATGAGAAATCCGCTGTCCTTCCGGCGCGCGTGGGGGCGGCCGGTGCTTCCGTGCCGGGTCTGGCGAAAGGGCGTCGGATCAGGCGGCGGTGGCCTCTTCCCCGTGGGTTTGGGCCAGAGGGAAGACGGGCGCGCTGGCAGCGGTCTGCCGGGTCTGTCGGGGGCGACGGGGCCGGTGGCCCGGGAGAGGTCGAGGAGGTCGGGGATGAGGAGTGCAGGCGTGGCGGGGGATGAACTGGACGCGCTGGCAATGCGGATTCGGGCGCTGGCCGGTCCCGACGGACGGTTTCCGGCGGAACGGGTGCTGGCCGACGAACTCGGCATCTCCCGGCACCGGGTGCGGCAGGCGCTGGCCCGCATGCGCGCCGATGGCGAGGGCCCGGCGCCCCGCCGCCGCAGCGGCGCCGGGGTGCGGACCAGGGCACCGGGGCTGGTGCCGGCCGAATCCCTGGTCCGGGCCACCAATCCGCTGGAGCTCATCGAGATGCGCATGGTGCTGGAGCCGGCTCTGGCGCGGCTCGCCGCCATCCGCGCCTCGCCGGCCGAGATCGAGGCGCTGCTGATGGCTGCCAGCGACAACGGCAATGATGAGGACACCAGCCGCACCGCCGACATCCGCTTTCACACGCTCCTCATCGGCGCGGCGCGCAATTCCCTGGCCGATGCTCTCTATCGTCTCGTGCGCGAGGTCGGCGTCGATACCCGGCTGACCATGCCGCGCATGCTGCTGAAGCGCGAGCTGGAGCAGCATCGCCGCATTGCCGAGGCGATCTCCGACCGGGATCCGGATGCGGCCGAGCGCGCCATGCGCGCCCATCTCACCTCGGTGCATCAGCGCCTGACACAGCAGGGCATGGCGCTGGCCAGCCCCGCCGCCTGAGACCGGGGACACGAAGTGCCGACCGCACCCACGCGCCGGAGGGACAGCGAATTTCTCATATGCTCCAATGGCATGAGAAATCCGCATTTGAATACCAAAGAGTCCTCTTCGAGGATCTTTGGTATGACGCGCCGGCTGTGGCGGGGCGCCTGAAGAGCGGCAGATTTCCCGGGCGCGCCGGAGCCACGGGAAATCCGCATCGGCCGGCCGACGGATCCTTTCCGGGAGCCCTGGGCACGATGCCACCCCGCCGCCCCGGACCGGGGCCGGGCGTGGCTGGTCCGTCGGGACCCGGAGGGTCCCCGCTCAGGCCGGCAGGAAGCGCGCCCGCTCGGCCTTCACCCGGGCCGCCAGCGCGTCCATGACGGTGGCGACGCGGCGGTCGCGGTGGGTGTCGGGATGGGCGACCAGCCAGTAGGTGCGCTGGAAGCGGATCTCCGGCAGCACTTGCACCAGCTCGCTATTTTGGCGGGCGGCATAGACATGCAGCACCGCCAGCCCCACCCCCGCCCGCACCGCCTCGATCTGGCCGGCGACGCCCGCGCACTCGAACCGGGTCGGCGTCAGGGCCCTGAGATCCGCCGCATAGTCGAGGGCGTGGCTGTAGAGAAAATCATCCACCCCGGTGACGAGCACATGGCCGGCGAGATCCGCCGGGCTCTCCGGCG
>JBBSSF010000687.1:0-2004 GCA_038242345.1 Hyphomicrobiales bacterium | reverse complement strand
GCGCAGCTGGCGGCGCACCGCGATGACGACCGCGACGACCGCGCAGGAAGAGAAACCCAGGGTGGCGAGCACCACGACCAGCATCTCCATGCAGCGAGCCTACGCCCGATCTACGGCTCAGGACTGCTGGGCGGGGATCCGGCCGAGGCGGAAGCGACGTGGCGGCGCACGCTCCAGCCGCTGCGCGCCAGCATCACCCAGCTTGCCGCGGTGCTCGACCGCTATGGCGCGGCCGAGGTCTCCGACCAGCGCTCCCGCGAGCTGCAGACGCTCACCGAGCTGGTGGCCGGCATCCAGAGCGATTTCGACCTGATCGTGACGGAGAACGAGAAGGGCCTCTCCGCGCTGAGAGCCGGCGACGCCCAGACCGCGGACGCCCATATCACCGCCACCGGCCGCATGCGCCAGTCCTTCCTGGACCGGCTGGATGCCCTGCGCACCCAGGCGGCGCGCTTCATCGACGATGGCAGCGACGAGGCCAATGCCGCCTTCCGCACCGCGCGGCTGTCGCTGTTCCTGGCGCTCGGCGCCGTCATCCTGCTGGGCGCCGGCATCACCCTGGTGCTGCAGCGCTCGATCACCCGCCCCCTCGGCGCCTTCCAGCGCTTCACCGCCCGCATCGGCGCCGGCGACCTGACCGAGCGGCTGACGGTGGAGGGGCGCGACGAACTGGCCGACCTTGCCGTGCATCTCAATGCCATGGTCGACGGGCTGCGGGAGGTCGCGTCCCAGACCCGGGCCGCCAGCGAGAACCTCAACAGCGCCACCATCCAGATCCGCGCCTCCACCCAGCAGCAGGCCGCCGGCGTCGGGGAACAGCTCGCCGCCGTGCAGGAGACTTCGGCCACCCTGGACGAGATCACCCAGTCGGGTGCGCAGATGTCGCGCCGGGCCCAGGAGATCGGTGCCAGCTCGGAAGAGACCCATCGCGCCTCGGCCAATGGCCTGCGTGCCGTCGAGGATGCATCGCGGGCGATGGATTCCATCCGCGAACAGGCGGAATCGGTCGCCGAGAACATCGTGATGCTGTCGGAAAAGACCCAGGCGGTGGGCGAGATCATCGCCACCGTCAACGACATCTCCGAGCGGTCGCACCTTCTCGCCCTCAATGCCGCCATCGAGGCGGCGGCGGCGGGCGAACATGGCCGCTCCTTCGCCGTGGTCGCGGCCGAGATCAAGAATCTCGCCGACCAGTCGAAGGCGGCAACCGTGCAGGTGCGCGGCATCCTCGGCGACATCCAGCGCGGCATCAACACCTCGGTGATGCTGACCGAGGAGGCCGTCAAGCGGGTGAGCTCCGGCAAGGACCAGACCGACGCCACCCAGCGCGCCATCAACGATCTGACCGACACGGTGCAGGAAAGCACCGAGACCTTCCAGCAGATCGTCGCCTCCATCAACCAGCAGCACATCGGCCTCGAACAGGTGATGCTGGCGCTCCGGAACATCCGGCAGGCGAGCAAGCAGACCGCCGACGGCACCCGTCAGCTCGACGGCGCCGCTGCCAATCTGGCCGCGCTCTCCTCCCAGCTCTCGCACTCGGTGAACCGGTACCGGCTGTGATCGACATCAGACAGCGGCTGCTCATGGCGTTCGACATGGAGCTTCGCGAGCATCTCGCCGCGATGCGCCAGCTCGCACGCCCGGAGGCCGCCCCGGCCGACCTGACCGAGATCTTCCGCCACGCCCACAGCCTCAAGGGCGCCGCCCGCACCGTCGACATCCGCCCGATCGAGACCGTCGCCCACCGGCTGGAATCCCTGTTCGACCTGATCCAGAAAGGGCGCCTGCCACTCGATGCCGGCGTCCGCGGCGTCATCAATGACGCGATCGACCTGATCGAGGATCTCGCCGCCCAGGCCGACATTTCCCTTGAGGAGGCCCCGGCCTTCCGGGAGCTGGAGCAGCAGATTGCCCGGGCCGGCGATGGCGAGGCCGCGGCCGCCCCGGCTGCCCAGCCCACGGCTCCGACGGCTCCCGCGGCGCCTCCCCCCCCCCCCGCCG
>JBBSSF010000686.1:0-2008 GCA_038242345.1 Hyphomicrobiales bacterium | reverse complement strand
ATCGCGATCGCCGATGGCCAGATCCATGATGACGAGATCCGGCCGGACATCGCCGGCCCGCTGCTCGAAGCCGATGGTATCGGCAAAACACTCCGCCTCGAAGCCCAGGCTTTCGAGGGCGAAGCCGAGAAAATTGCGGACCCCCGGCTCGTCGTCGATGACATGCACCAGCCGGCGCGCGCCCCCGCCCTCAAGGCCGTGCGCGCCCCGCCCGTGCGGTCCGGGCACGCCGTCTGCCAGCCGCATCATCCGTTCCGGAGAGCCGCTCCGCCGGTGCACGAGGCTTGCGGCAGGATCTGGTTCGAACATGCTGCGGATCACCGCCCTCTCCTCCACCGGTTCCCGGTGAACCCGACCGGAAGATTATCCGCCTCCCGGGAGAAAAGGAAAGCCGCCGGCCACCGCGCGGCACGATTCCGGCACCGGGAGTTGCCGGGATGCCCGGCGCGCCGCACCCGGAAGGTGCTCAGCCGACGGGCGCGCAGGCCCGCTCCAGCCGCTCCAGCGCCCGGTTCCGGCCGATCAGCGGCAGCAGCCGGGCCAGCTCCGGCCCCGCCTCGCGCCCGGTCAGGGCAAGGCGCAGCGGATGGTGCAGCGCACGTCCCTTCACCCCGGCCGCGGCGGCAATCGCCCGGGTCCAGCCGCCATAGGTCGCCGAATCGAACGGCTCTTGCGGCAGCAGCGCCCGGGCCATCTCCAGCACCGGGCGGTCCTCGGCCGCTGCCTCCGGCCCGGGCGGCGGGCCGATGACGACCTGCCACCAGTCGACCGCCTCGTCGAAGCGGCCGAGATTGCCGCGCACCGCCTCCCAGAAGGCTTCCCCGCCCTCGACGCCGAGCCCGGCCAGCCGCCGGGCCACATCGGCAAAGGGCCGGTTCTTCAGGAGATGATGGGTCAGGGTGTGCAGCTCGTGGGGATCGAACCGCGCCGGCGCCCGGGAAATGTGATCGAGATGGAGATGGGCGGCGAGGCTGTCCAGATCCGGCAAGGGCTCCACCCGGTCGGCCGAGCCGATGAGGGCGGCCAGCGACGCCACCGCCATGGGCTCGATGCCCTCCTCCTCGCGCAGGGATTTCAGCGACAGGGCGCCGGTGCGCTTGGAGAGCGCCGAGCCATCGGCCAGCACCAGAAGATTGTGGTGGCCGAACTGCGGCACCGCCGCGCCGAGGGCCTGGAACAGGGCGATCTGCACGCCGGTGTTGGTCACATGATCGTCGCCGCGGATCACATGGCTGATGCCGAGCTCGATGTCGTCGACCACCGAGGGCAGCGTGTAGAGGAAGGAGCCGTCGCCGCGCACCAGCACCGGATCGGACAGCGTCGCCAGATCCACGCTCTGGGGGCCGCGCACCACATCCGTCCACGAGACGATGCGGCTTTCGGTGTGGAACGGGTCGGAGGTGAAGTTCGGCAGCAGGAAGCGCCAGTGGGGCCGGCGGCCATCGGCCTCCAGCACGGCGCGGCCGCCGGCCGTCATCTTCAGGGCGGCGCGGTCATAGATCGGCGGCAGCCCCTTCGCCCGCTGGCGCCGGCGCTTGTACTCCAGCTCCTCCGCCGTCTCGTAGCAGGGATAGAGCACGCCATAGGCCTTCAGCCGCTCGGCCGCCGAGCGGTGCTCCGGCGCCCGGGCGGACTGGTGCACCAGCCGGTCCGGCACGATGCCGAGCCAGGCCAGATCCTCCCGGATCGCCCGGGCGAATTCCGGCGTGGAGCGCTCCCGGTCGGTGTCGTCGAGGCGCAGGATGAAGCGGCCCTGATGCTGGCGCGCAAAGAGCGCATTGAGCACGAGGGTGCGGGCGTTGCCGAGGTGCAGATAGCCCGTCGGCGACGGCGCAAAGCGGACCGTGACGCTCATCGCGCGTCCCGGAAGCCGTTGGTGATGGGATAGCGGCGGTCGCGGCCGAAATTGCGCATCGTCACCTTCACGCCCGGCGCCGACTGGCGGCGCTTGTATTCGGCGATCGTCAGCAGCCGCTCCACCCGGGCGACCGTTGCCGCATCGAAGCCT
>JBBSSF010000685.1:0-2010 GCA_038242345.1 Hyphomicrobiales bacterium | reverse complement strand
TGGGTGGCGCCATCGGCGCCGCCTCGGGCGCCATCATCGCCGGCGCCACCTCGCCGCATCGCAACTGATCCGCCGGGCGGCACCACCGCCTGGCAGTGGCAGTTTCGACCGGGAGGCCCTGCCTCCCGCCACCGGCCCGGGCAACCGGGCCGGTTTTTTGTTGCCCCCGCGCCTGCCGGAGGTCCGTGAAACGGATCCCCCGGCGGTCTGCCGCGGATTTCTCATGCCCCCGGCACCTGTGATACCAAAGATCCTTGAAAAGGACTCTTTGGTATTCCGATGCGGATTTCTCATGCCATTGGCGCATATGAGAAATCCGCTGTCCTTCAGGCGCATGGTGCGGTCAGCACTTCGTGCGCCTGGTATGAGAAATCCGAGGCTCTTCAGGCGAGCGCCGCCCCGCCATCGGCGCGGGGGTCGTGCGCGCCTTCCATCCGCCCGTCCGGCCGGCGGGTGATCGCACCGGCATGGCCCATGGTGTCGGACCAGCCCTCGTCCAGCACCACCACCGGATGACCGGCGGACTCGAGCCGGTCGATCACCTCGGGATCGAACCGGTTCTCCAGCCGGAGCGCCGTGGTCTCGTCGCCCCAGGTGCGGCCGAGCAGCCAGCGTGGCGCGTCGATCGCCTTCCACAGGCCCTCGCGGAACAGCACGTGGCGGGTGAACACCGCCGCCTGGGTCTGCGGCTGCCCCTCCCCGCCCATGGTGCCATAGACCATCACCCGGCCGTCATCGAGCCGGGCCAGCGCCGGGTTCAGGGTGTGGAAGGGCTTCGCGCCGGGCTTCAGCACGTTCAGCGCCTTCGGATCGAGGGAGAAGCTGGAGCCGCGGTTCTGCCACAGCACCCCGGTCGCCGGCAGCACGCAGCCGGAGCCGAACTCGAAGAAGATCGACTGGATATAGGACACCGCCACGCCGTTGCGGTCGATGGCGCCCATCCAGATCGTGTCTCCGCCCGAAGGCGGCGCCGGCCACGGCGCGGCGCGGCGGCGGCCGATGGTCTCCACCTCGCGGTCGAGCCACGGCCCGGAGAGGAAGGACTGCGGATCCGCCGTCAGCCGGTCCGGACAGGTGATGGTGCGGTCGCGCAGCAGGAAGGCCCGCTTGGTCGCCTCCACCAGCCCATGGACATGATCGAAGCCCTCGGCGCGGGCGACCTTCAGCCGGTCGAACAGGCCGAGGATGACGAGGGAGGCGAGGCCCTGGGTGGGCGGCGGGGCGTTGTAGACGGTGCCCACCGACAGCCGGGTAGAGAGTGGCGCGCGGAATTCCGCCACCGTGCGCTCCAGATCGGCCCGGGTCACCGGGCTGCCGATCCGCTCCAGATCGGCCGCGATCTCGGCCCCGACATCACCGCGATAGAAATCGCCGAGACCGGCGCGGGCGAGATGGTCCAGCGTGTCGGCCAGCCGCGGGAAGGCCATGCGGCTGCCGGTCTCCGGCACCTTGCCATCGGCGAGGAAGGTCGCCGCGAAGCCGGGGCAGCCGGCCAGCTCGTCGAATTTCTCCCGGGTCAGCGCCTCCTGGGAGCGCGTCACGCGGATGCCGTCGCGGGCATGGGCGATCGCCGGGGCCAGCAGGTCGGCAAGCGGCAGGCCGTCGCCCAGGGAGGTGGCATAGCGGTGGGCCAGCTCCCAGCCGCCGACGGCGCCGGCGGAGGTGAGCGCGGCCAGGGGCCCGCGGCGCGGGATCGCATCCTGCTCCTTCGCCCGATAGAAGGCGGGCGTCGCCTTCGAGCCGGCCCGGCCGCAGGCATCGACGAAGCGGGGCGGCCGGTCACCGGGCTCGGCGATCAGCCAGAAGCCGTCTCCGCCCAGATGGTTCATGTGCGGATAGACGACGGCGATGGCCGCCGCTGCCGCGATCATGGCGTCGATGGCGGTGCCGCCGGCCTTCAGGATCTCCGCCCCGGCGAGGGCCGCCGCCGAATGGGGCGCCACCACCATCCCGCCATCGCCGACTGCCGTCTCGGTCATGCTGTCCCTCCCCCGCCGTTCCGAATCGAAC
>JBBSSF010000684.1:0-2018 GCA_038242345.1 Hyphomicrobiales bacterium | reverse complement strand
CGTTGGGCCAACTTGCGGGGCGGAAAAGAATGGGGTACCCATTCTTCCGCTTTCTCGCCTTCCGCGCCGGCGGCAGTCCAGAACAAATCCTCTCCGATTGCTCTCCTACAGTCGCCCGGCCGGTCGCTGATCCATTTCTGCAGGGGGGTCGACTCGATGAGTGATAAATCCGCTACGCTGTCGTACGGAGACAAGAGTTATACGTTCCCGGTAAAGTCCGGGACGATCGGCCCCGATGTCATCGACATCTCCAAGCTCTACGGTCAGACCGGAGCTTTTACCTTCGATCCGGGGTTCACGTCGACCGCGAGCTGCGAGTCGGAGATCACCTACATTGACGGCGACAAGGGCGTTCTGCTCTATCGCGGTTATCCGATCGAGCAGCTCGCCGAGCATGGCGACTTCCTCGAGACCTCCTATCTCCTTCTCTACGGCGACCTGCCCACTGCGGCCCAGAAGGCCGACTTCGACCGTCGCGTGACGCGCCACACCATGGTGCACGAGCAGATGACCCGCTTCTTCTCGGGTTATCGCCGCGACGCCCACCCGATGGCCGTCATGGTCGGCACCATCGGCGCCCTCTCGGCCTTCTATCACGACTCCACGGACATCAATGATCCGTACCAGCGGATGGTCGCCTCCCTTCGCCTGATCGCGAAGATCCCGACCATTGCGGCCATGGCCTACAAGTATCATATCGGCCAGCCGTTCATTCATCCGCGCAACGACCTCGGTTATGCGGCCAACTTCCTGCATATGTGCTTTGCGGTGCCGTGCGAGGAATACAAGGTCGACCCGATCCTGGCGCGCGCGCTGGACCGGATCTTCATCCTGCATGCCGATCACGAGCAGAATGCCTCCACCTCCACGGTGCGTCTGGCCGGCTCCTCGGGTGCCAACCCGTTCGCCTGCATCGCGGCCGGCATCGCCTGCCTGTGGGGCCCCGCGCATGGCGGCGCCAACGAGGCGGCCCTCAACATGCTCCAGGAGATCGGCACCCCCGATCGCATCCCGGAATATGTCCGCCGCGCCAAGGACAAGAATGATCCCTTCCGTCTGATGGGCTTCGGCCACCGGGTCTACAAGAACTACGACCCGCGCGCGAAGATCATGCAGAAGACCTGCCACGAGGTGCTCGGCACCCTCGGCATCAAGGACGATCCGCTCCTCGATGTCGCCGTGGAACTGGAGAAGGTGGCGCTGTCGGACGAGTACTTCATCGAGAAGAAGCTCTATCCGAACATCGACTTCTATTCGGGCATCACCCTGCGTGCGCTCGGCTTCCCGACCACCATGTTCACCGTGCTGTTCGCGCTGGCGCGCACCGTCGGCTGGATCGCCCAGTGGAAGGAAATGATCGAGGATCCGGGCCAGCGCATCGGCCGTCCGCGTCAGCTCTACACCGGCGCCGCCCTGCGGGACTACGTCCCGGTCGAGAAGCGCGGCTGAGACCAAAGGTCCTTGAAAGGGATCTGTCGGTGTTCCGAAGACCGGAATTCCGGATCGTGACACATCGGGCGGGGTGCTTCGGCGCCCCGCCTTTTTTCGTGGCCGCGCCCGATTTGCATCTGATAATCAGAAGCGGAAAGTTTCTCCCGCGGCCGCATGTGGACTGTCCCGATGACCGATTTCGCCCGCACCATCCCGGTGCTGCCCTCCCCCGACATTGCAGAGAGCAGCGCCTACTATGCCGGGCGGCTGGGCTTCGGGATCATCTATCAGGCGGCGGATTATCTCATCGTGCGGCGGGACGAGATGGAGCTGCATTTCTGGCGCACCGTGGAACCGGACCTGCCGGAAAAGACATCCTGCTATATCCGCGGCGGCCAGGTGGCGGCCCTCCACGCCGAGTTCCACGCAGCCGGCATCCCGCGCCTGTCCCCCTTCGAGGTTCGGCCATGGAACATGCGGGAGTTCTATCTCCACGACCCCCATGGCAACCTGCTGCGCTTCGGCATGGCGCCGCAGGAGCAGGCCTGATACCAGGCGCACGAAGTGCTGACCGCACCGCGCGCCTG
>JBBSSF010000683.1:0-2020 GCA_038242345.1 Hyphomicrobiales bacterium | reverse complement strand
GATCGCGCCCGGCTCGATTACCGGGCCGCGCGGAACCGGCGGATCATCGGGCGAGCGGCCGCTGGCGCGCACCTTCGCCAGCTCCGCCTTCAGCCGGCGGAACTGTTCATGGGGCGGGTTGAAGCTGTCGAGGGCCGCCGCCGGATCGCTCGCCGAGGACACGCGCGCCAGCACGTCGGCCGGCTCCGGCACCTCCGGATCGGCGGTGATGAGGGGGGAGACCGCCCGCGGCGAGATGCGGCCCGACTGGGCCTGGCGGGCAAAGGCCAGAACAGCCCGCTGGAGATCCAGTTCGGCCGTCGCCGCGGCCGCTGCCCCGCGGGCAACGCTGCCATCGGCGGCAATCGTCTTCACCCGGAAGGACGCCGGATCAAGGCCGTCCTCGTCGGCACGCGCGAGGCGCGCGCGCACGGCCTGCCCGGCCGGCGTCAGCGCGCCATCGCGGATATAGAGCGGGGCGAAGGCCCGGGCGGAATAGAAGTCGACCAGGGCCAGCCGCTCGGCCTCGCGCCGGCTGCTGCTGCCGGAATCGATGGCATCGAGGGCGGCCTTCAGGGCGTCGGGGGCGGGATCCGGCAACACCGGCGCGGCGAGGACGAAGTCCGCCGCCGGCGGGGCCGGCAGCACCCGCGGCCGCAGCGGATGGGCGCGAAAGAGCGGCCCGGTGGAAAGCGCCACGGGCTCGGCCGGCAGGTCGTCCGTCGGCGGTGTCGCCTCGGGAATCGCGGCCGCGCCGGCGCCCACCGGGTCTGCGGCGCGCGCACCCGCGGTGAGGGCGAGGGGAATCGTGCCGGCCAGCAGCAGCACAAGCGTAGACCTTCGCATGAGGTCTGCCGCGATCAGCGCCGGCCGGATCGGCCCGCGCGGTGCGGCCGCCGGCAGGAGGGGACGCGATCCCGTCGCCCGGAGGCGGGCGCGGGCGTCTGCGGACGGGCGCGAGGCCGGACCGAGCGGAGAGCGGACCGGCGGGAACAGGACAGCATCTTCAGTCACTTGTACGTCGACTCCTCCGCCCGTCGCGCGACCGCCGACACGCAGGCGCGCATTTCGCGGGAACCCTTGATCGTGCGCCCGATCCGGCGTCCGATCGTGCGGCCTCGCGCGTAGGCGTTGCACCCATGCCCGCCGGTCCGACCAAAGTTCGAGGGGTGGATCAGTGGACGCCGACGAGGCCGGTTCGCATAATGCGCGCAAATTACGAAGCGGATCCTAACAACCGCGAACCAAAATCCGACCGGAGGAACCCAATGAGCGAAGCCGTCTTTCCTGTTCCCGCCGAAGTCGCTGCCAGCGCAAAGGTCGATGCGGCCAAGTATGCCGAGATGTATGCCCAGTCCGTGAAGGACCCGGACGGGTTCTGGGGCGAGCATGGCAAGCGTCTGACCTGGATCAAGCCCTACACCAAGGTCAAGAATACCTCCTACGACCCGCATGACGTGCATATCCGCTGGTTCGAGGATGGCACGCTGAACGTGTCCCAGAACTGCGTCGACCGCCACCTGGAGACGAAGGGCGATCAGGTCGCCATCCTCTGGGAAGGCGACGATCCGTCCGAGACCCGCAAGATCACCTACAGGGAACTGTCCGACGAGGTGAACCGGCTCGCCAACGTGCTGAAGGCGAAGGGCATCGAGAAGGGCGACCGGGTCACCATCTATCTGCCGATGATCCCGGAAGCGGCGGTAGCGATGCTGGCCTGCGCCCGAATCGGCGCGATCCACTCCATCGTGTTCGGCGGCTTCTCGCCGGACAGCCTTGCCGGGCGCGTCGATGACTGCGGCTCCAAGCTGGTCATCACCTCCGACGAGGGTCTGCGCGGTGGCCGCAAGGTGCCGCTGAAGGCCAATGCCGATGTGGCGCTGGAGAAGTGCCCGACGGTCACGACCATGATCGTGGTGAAGCGGACCGGCGGCAAGGTCGCCTGGAAGGAAGGCCGCGACGTCTGGTATCATGAGGAACTGGCCGCGGCCGATCCGGTCTGCCCGCCGGAGGAGCTTGAGGCCGAGCATCCGCTCTTCAT
>JBBSSF010000682.1:0-2028 GCA_038242345.1 Hyphomicrobiales bacterium | reverse complement strand
TGGTCACCCACTACGAGGCGGCCCTGAAGGCCACCCAGACTGCGGCGCTCGTGCTCAACTGACGCGTCCGGATAGAGCCGCGGCCGGGCGCACTGCCGGCCGGCCGCGGATCCCCAGGCGGGTGCGCGATTTCTCAAGGAAACGATCCCGCTGACGCTTCCCGATCTGATGCCCGCATTGCCGGAGATCGTGATCGCGCTCGGCGCCCTCATCCTCCTGATGGTGGGTGCCTTCGCGGGCCAGAGGGTGACGTCGCTGGTGACGGGGCTCTCGGTCGTCGTTCTGGCGCTCGCCGCTGCCGTGCTGGTGCTCGGTCCCCATGAGGGCACGACCTTCAACGGCGCGTTCGTCCTCGACGGCTTCGGCCGCTTCCTCAAGGTTCTGGTGCTGATCGGCTCGGCGCTGGCCATCGTCATGGCGGAGAATTTCGCCCGCCGCGAGGGCTTCGGCCAGTTCGAGTTCCCGGTGCTGATCCTTCTGGCGACGCTGGGCATGATGCTCATGCTGTCGGCCAACGACATGATCGCCCTCTATCTCGGCCTCGAACTGCAGAGCCTGGCGCTCTATGTGGTGGCCGCGATCAACCGGGACTCGGTCAAGTCGACGGAAGCCGGCCTGAAATATTTCGTTCTCGGTGCGCTTTCCTCGGGCATGCTGCTCTATGGCATGTCGCTGGTCTACGGCTTCACCGGCGCCACCGAGTTCCCGGCGATCGCCAAGGCGATCGGCGCGGAAGGGCCGGGCCTCGGCCTCACCTTCGGTCTGGTGTTCGTGATCGCCGGCCTCGCCTTCAAGATCTCGGCCGTGCCGTTCCACATGTGGACGCCGGACGTCTACGAGGGCGCGCCCACCCCGGTGACCGCCTTCTTCGCGGCGGCGCCGAAGATCGCCGCCATGGGCATGCTGCTGCGCTTCGTCCTCGACGGCTTCGGCACCATCCCGTTCTCCTGGCAGCAGATCATCGTCTTCATCTCGATCCTGTCGATGGCGCTCGGCTCCTTTGCGGCCATCGGCCAGAAGAACATCAAGCGCCTGATGGCCTACTCGTCGATCGGCCACATGGGCTATGCCCTCGTGGGCCTGGCCGCGGGGACGGTGACCGGCGTCGAAGGCGTGATCGTCTACCTCACCGTCTATCTGGCGATGACGGCGGGCGCCTTTGCCTGCATCCTGTCCATGCGCCGCGGTGGCGTGATGGTCGAGGAGATCTCGGATCTGTCCGGGCTTGCCCGCACCAATCCGCTGATGGCCTTCTTCCTGTCGATGATCATGTTCTCGCTGGCTGGCATTCCGCCGCTGGCCGGGTTCTTCGCGAAGTACTATGTCTTCCTCGCCGCCATCCAGGCCGGCCTGTACTGGCTGTCGGTGATTGGCGTGCTGACGTCGGTGGTGGGCGCGTTCTACTATCTGCGCGTCGTGAAGATCATGTACTTCGACGAGCCGGCGCCGGCCTTCGAGCGCATGTCCGGCGAGATGAAGGTCGTGCTCGGCCTGTCGGGCGCCTTCGTGATCCTGTTCGTGCTGTTCGCCGGCCCGATCGTGTCCGGCGCGGCGGCCGCGGCCAGCAGCCTGTTCTGAGGACGCGGTTGTCGAACCTTGCTCTGGGACCTGCTGCCCGTGCAGCAGGGACCTCCGCCGAATGGCTGGACGAGGCCGGATCGACCTCGACGGAGGCGCGTGAGCGCCTCCGTTGCGGTCTTTCCGGGCCCCTCTGGGTCGCCACCGATCGCCAGACCGGTGGGCGCGGGCGCCGTGGCCGGGTCTGGACAGCGCCGGTCGGCAATCTGGCCGCCAGTTTCGGCATCCGGCTCCGGGTACCGCCGGCGACGGCTGCCACTCTCGGCTTCGTCGCCTCGCTTGCGGCGCGCGATGCGGTGCTGACGGCTGCGGGGGAGGCGGGAACACCGGCGCCGGCGCTGCTCTCGCTTGCGCGCCGGCTCAAGGTGAAGTGGCCCAATGACGTGCTGCTCGATGGCGCCAAGCTCTCCGGTATCCTGCTGGAGGCCGAGCCTGACGGGGCGGACGGGC
>JBBSSF010000681.1:0-2029 GCA_038242345.1 Hyphomicrobiales bacterium | reverse complement strand
GTCAAGCGTCTGTCATCGGGGCGGACGGACAATCGTCACAAGCCCGCGGATTGCGCGGGCGGACGTCGGGGCCGGCGGCCGCGGCACGGGGCGAATCGCCGGCGGCGTGGCCGAATCCCCGGCCGTTTCGGGCCGGAGGTCAGATTTCCGGCAGGTCGCCGGTCTCCTCGGCCTCTTCCTCGTGGACCTCGCGCATCCACTCGCGCCAGATGGCGACGAGGAGGGCCATCAGCACCGGGCCGATGAACAGGCCGAGCAGGCCCATGGTCTTCACGCCACCGATGAGGCCGAAGAAGGTGGGCAGGAAGGGCAGCTTGATCGGTCCGCCGACCAGATGGGGCCGGAGCGTCTTGTCGACGATGAACAGCTCCACCGTGCCCCAGGTGAAGAGGGCGATGCCGGCCACATGGTGGCCGCTGCCGACCAGATAGAGGGACACGAGGGTGAAGGAGAGGGGTGCGCCGCCGGGGATCAGCGCCATGATGGCGGTGACCACGCCCAGCGCCACGGGGGAGGGGACGCCGGCGATCCAGTAGGCGGTGCCGAGCACCACGCCCTCGCCGATGGCGATCAGGCCCATGCCGGTGACGGTGGACGAGATGGTGGCCGGCACCACCCGGGAAAAGCGCTGCCAGCGCACCGGCAGGATCCGCTCGCCGAACCGGTCGATCTCCGCCCCGAAGGAGGCGCCGTCCTTGTAGACGAAGAACAGCGCGATCAGCATGAACAGCAGGGTCAGGAACAGCGAGAAGGCGCGGCCGCCCGCCACTACCAGCACATGATAGATGCTGGCGACATTCTCGCCGGAGATCAGGTGCACGATGTCTCCAAGCGCCCCCGGCCGGCCGACATGGTTCGTCCACTGGAGCGAGAGCCAGTCGCCGACAAAGGGCAGGGCGTGGATCCAGTCGGGCACCGGCGCGCCGGTCTTGTTGGTGGACAGCAGCCACATGGCCCACTGGCGCGCTTCCTCCACGGCATAGGACAGCGCCAGGAAGATCGGCACCACGACGATGCAGACGATGATGGCAAGCGCGATGGAGGCGGAGAGCGCGTCCCGTCCGCCAAGGGAGCGGTGCAGGCGCGCATAGAGCGGCCAGCTGGCAAAGCCGATCACCAGCGCCGCCAGCACCGGCACCAGGAAGCCGCGGAAGAAATAGACCCCGGCGGCCAGCACCAGGACCAGCAGCCAGCGCGCCAGCGAGCGCGGCGGGATCAGGGGCGCATGGGCCAGCTGGCCGTTGCGGAACAGCATCGGCACGGACTGGATCGATGCCGGATCACGCCTCGTCAAGGTCGAGCCTCCTTCGCTGCGGACGCCCTCCCGGCGGCGGGCACATGAAATCTCGCCCGCCGAACCGGTGGGATTGGCCGGTCGCCTGTGGACAGATAGGACGCCGGGGCCGCCACGTCACCCGCTGCCAAATTGGAAACTGGCGAGTTCCGCCATTTCACCGTGTCCTCTCCGGCTTCTGGAGCCAGTGGCGCGGGTCGGTGACGCCGGGATCGGCCGGTGCGGCGAGGGCGGCGCACAGATCGGCGACGGCCTTCAGGGAATGGACCGGCCGGAACTCGTCGACATGGGGCAGCAGCAGGCGCACCCCGCGCGCCCGCGGCTCGAAGCCGGCGAATCGCAGCAGCGGGTTCAGCCAGATCAGCCGCCGGCAGGAGCGGTGCAGCCGGTCGGCCTCGAAGGCGAGATCGTCGGCGCCGTCGCGCTCCAGCCCGTCGGTGACGAGGAGCACGACAGGACGGCCGGCGAGCACCCGGCGCGACCAGTCGCGGTTGAAGGCGCGCAGTGCCGGCGCGATCCGGGTGCCGCCCGACCAGTCGGCCACCTGGGCGGCAACGGCGGCCAGCGCCGCGTCCGGATCCTTCTCGGTCAGCGTCCGGGAGATGTTGGTGAGCCGGGTGCCGAAGGTGAAGACGTGCACCGGCCGGGTCACCAGGGCGAGGGCGTGCAGGAAGTGCAGCACCACCCGGGCATAGGTGGCCATGGAGCCGGAGATGTCGACGAGCGCCACGACCG
>JBBSSF010000680.1:0-2042 GCA_038242345.1 Hyphomicrobiales bacterium | reverse complement strand
GGCCGCCCTCATCGACCCTCCCCATGTGCGCGGCTATCCGGATCCGGCCATTGCCACGGCGGAAATCAAGGTCCGCGAGGCGGAGCGCTTCGACCAGCTTCTGGTCTGGCTCGACCGGCGCGAGCGGGTGGCCGTGCTCCAGAGTCGCAGCCTCATCGCCGCGGTGACGGCCCTTGCCGGCCGGGATGCCCCGCCGGCTCCGGCAACCGAGGCCAGCGGCGTCTGATACCAGCCGCACGAAGTGCTGACCGCTCCGTGCGGCTGAAGGGCAGCAGATTTCTCATATGCCCCAAGGACATGAGAAATCTGCCTCGGAATACCAAAGAGTCCTCTTCGAGGATCTTTGGTATGACCGGCACCTCCCTCCGGAAGCCTTCCCGAATGAAAAGAGCCCGCCGGCGCATCCCGCCGGCGGGCTCTTTTTTGATCCTGTTGCCGACCGGAGCGTTCGCCCCGGACGGTCACCGGTTCCGACCGGTTCCGACCGGGCGGGTATCATACCAGGCGCACGAAGTGCTGACCGCACCGTGCGCCTGAAGATCAGCAGATTTTCCATATGCCCCAAAGGCATGGAAAGCCTGCATCGGAATACCAAAGAGTCCTTTTCAAGGATCTTTGGTATCACTCGGCCTCGCCGACCGCGCCGACCGCGCCGGCCTCGTCGCCGTCGGCTCCGTCTCCGCCCCGCCGGCGACGGCGGTTGCGGCGGGCGCCATCGGTGCCGCGGGTCGCCCGGGGCACCTCGGCATCGACGATCGCAACCCGCTTGCCGTCGAAGCCGAGGGCGATCTCGCCCTGCTTCAGGCGGAGCGCCGTGTCGCCGAACAGGTCCCGCCGCCAGCCGCGCAGGGCCGGAACATCGGCATTGTCATCAATGGCGATCGCTTCCAGATCGTCGACGGTCGCGAGAACCTTGGCTGCGACCCCCTGCCGCTCGGCCACCAGCCGCAGCAGCACCTTGAGCAGCTCGACGGCGGCGGCCGCTCCTTCCGGCACCACCCGGCCCTTGGGCAGCTCCGGCCACAGGGCGCGCGGGATCTCGAGGGCCCGCTGCACGGTGGCGACGATCTCCTCGCCGGTGCGCGAGCGCTCGAACCCTTTGGGGATCATGCGCAGGCGGCCGAGGGCGGCGACATCGCGGGGCTGCTGGGCGGCGATCTCGTAGATGGCGTCGTCCTTCAGGATGCGCGAGCGCGGCACGTCGCGGCTCTGGGCTTCCCGCTCGCGCCAGGCGGCGAGTTCCTTCAGCACGATCAGTTCGGGCGGCTTGCGCACCCGCAGCTTCAGCCGCTCCCAGGCGGCGTCCGGCTCGGTGCGGTAGGTGGCGGGCGATGTCAGCACCGCCATCTCCTCGGCCACCCAGTCGGTGCGGCCCTGCTTCTCCAGCATCGCCTTCAGATGCGCGTAGACCACGCGCAGATGGGTGACATCGGCGGCAGCATAGGCGAGCTGGCTGTCGGTCAGCGGCCGGCGGGCCCAGTCGGTGAAGCGGTCGCTCTTGTCGAGGGTGACGCCGGTGACCTTCTGCACCAGCTGGTCATAGGAGATCGAATCCCCGAACCCGCACACCATGGCGGCCACCTGGGTGTCGAACATCGGCGCGGGCACGAAGCCGCCCAGATGGACGACGATCTCCACATCCTGACGCGCCGCGTGGAAGACCTTCATCACGCGGGTGTCGCGCATGAGATCGAAGAAGGGCGCCAGATCGATCCCGTCGGCCAGCGCGTCGATCAGCACGGCCTCGTCGGGGCCGGCCACCTGGATCAGGCAGAGGCGCGGCCAGAAGGTCGTTTCCCGGATGAATTCCGTGTCGACAGTCAGGAATTCCGCCCCGGCGAGACGGTGGCAGGCGGCAGCAAGCGTGGATGTATCGGTGATCGGGGTCATGAGACAGGAGCATTAAGGCACGGCGCCGCCCCTGTCATGGAGATTCGTCCAGCCGGACCTCTCCGTCACGGGAGCGGGCCCGGGAGGACGAAAATCGACCAGCCGGACAGGTATTTCGATGTGGCGCATCGCCTCACGACCCCGGCTTTGGG
>JBBSSF010000679.1:0-2042 GCA_038242345.1 Hyphomicrobiales bacterium | reverse complement strand
TGCGGTGCCGGCCGGCCGGACCACGACGACAGGCGAGGCGACCGGCTGATTGTCCGGACGGCAGGATGCGGAGTTTCGTGTCATGCCGCCCGGGAGAAGGACTTTCGTCCCCGCGGCAAGGCGGCGCTGCGGCAGCGCCTGGGCTGGGACATATTCTTGCATTGCTTCAATTGGATGGTGCGCCGGAACGCCGGTGCGCCGGCCGGCCCGGACACTGCGACGGAGTGTAACGTCCGCGGCGGCTCGGATCTTGCCAGAATGTATCCAATCAGGCACTTGGCTGGTGACAATTGGTCCCTTGGTCAGGCAGGTGCCGTCCGCATCTTGAACCCCCCTCCCGCCCGGCATCCTGGTCCGGGGGCGGATCGCCCGGCGGCGAGGGCAGGCCCGAAGGCGGATGTCGGCCCTTTGGCCGTTGTCCGTCCCGTCCGGCGTGGCCGGACGGGGGCGATTGGCATCAGAACCCCGTGACGCACGGACAAGAGACGCGATGTACGCCTTCTTTCTCGACTGGCTCAACCTGCTCTTCCGGTGGGCGCATCTGATCGTCGGCATTGGCTGGATCGGCACGTCCTTCTATTTCATCGCCCTCGATCTCTCCCTGCGCAAGCGGGAGAAGATGAACCCGGGCGTCTACGGCACGGCCTGGGAAGTCCATGGCGGTGGCTTCTATCATGTCGAGAAATATCTGGTTGCCCCGGCGCAGCTTCCCGATGATCTGATCTGGTACAAGTGGGAAGCCTATCTCACCTGGGTGACCGGTTTCTGCCTTATCATCGTGCAGTATTATGCGAATGCGCGGGCCTATCTGATCTCGCCGAACGTGCTGGCGATGGCGCCGGTGGAAGCGATCCTGATCTCGCTGCTTTCGCTGTTCGGCGGCTGGCTGGTCTATGACCGGCTGCTGTGCCGCAGCTGGATCGGGCGCGAGCCGACCCGGCTGGCGGTGGCGGTGTTCGTGCTGATCGTCGCGGCGGCCTATCTCTACACCCACGTGTTCAGCCCGCGCGGCGCCTTCATCCACATCGGCGCCTTCATCGGCACGCTGATGGCCTTCAACGTGTTCCGGGTCATCATGCCGAACCAGACCAAGGCGGTGGGCCAGCTCCTCGCCGGCGAGACGGTGGACCCGATCTACGGCCAGATCGCCAAGCAGCGCTCGGTCCATAACAACTATCTGACCCTGCCGGTCCTGGTGATGATGGTCTCCAACCATTATTCCATGGTGATCGGCCATCCCCATGCCTGGATGATCGCCGCCCTCATCATCGTCACCGGGGCGAGCATCCGCCACTTCCTCAACCGGCACGAGGCCGGCGATCCCCTCAACAAGATCGCCTGGACCCTGCCGCTCGCCGCCGCCGCCCTCGTCGTCATGATCGGCATGACCATGCCGAAGACATCGGCGGAAGGCGTCACGGTGATGAGCGACGAGCAGGTGCTGGCCATGACCGCCAAGCACTGCACCATGTGCCATTCCGCCAAGCCGACCCATGCGGGCTTCAACGAGGCGCCGAAGGGGCTGATCCTGGAGGACATCGCCGTCATCAAGCAGAACGGACAGATGATCCTGGCCCAGGCGGTCCAGTCCGACGTGATGCCGCTCGGCAACGAGACCGGCTTCACCAAGGCGGACCGCGAGGCGCTGGGCGCCTGGATCCAGGCGCACCAGTAGGACCGGGGACACGCGGTGCCGACCGTGCCGTGCCCCTGACGGGCAGCAGATATCTCATATGCTCCAGGAGCCTGGGAAATCTGCACCAGAATACCGGGGATCCTGTTCAGGGATCCTTGGTATCCCCCCAAGAGCGAGAGGAAGAGGAGCGGACGGCCGGACGGGGCGGGGGCCCTGCCGGCCGGCCATTCCGGTCCGGGGCGGATCATGCTAGGACCTCATGCACTTTCCCGGATGACCCCGAGCCATGACGCCACCTGCCGCCCTGCCTGCCTTTCCGCTGTCTGTCGCTGCGGTGAATGCCCTTGATGACGGCACCTTCGTTGCGCTCTTCGGCGAGGTTGCCGAGCACACGCCCTGGGTGGCG
>JBBSSF010000678.1:0-2045 GCA_038242345.1 Hyphomicrobiales bacterium | reverse complement strand
TTGAGACTGGAGGGCGCGAAGCGCTGCTGCATGATCTGCTGTCCTTCGACCTCTCGACCGTGAACCTCAGGCTTATCCCGAAGACCAGTGCGCTGCTGGAACAGAAAATCCGCAGCCTTGACCATGTGGAAAGCTGGTGGCTGGGGCGACTGATGGAGGGGGCGACGACGCGGGATACATCCTCCTGGTGCCGGCTGATCTCCAAGGCGCGGCTGGCGGATGACTATCTGCAATCCGCCGACCGGATCGGCATCAAGCGGCGGGCGGCGGATATCGAGATGGGGCTGGCGATGCGCAAGCTCGTGCCCCGGATCCGCGAGCGGCGCACGGTGGATGACGCGACCCTCGACACCCGTCGTGTCTGGTGCTGGGAGCTGCCCTCTCTGGACGACTGCCGGGCCGCCTTCACGGAGGCGATCGGTCAGGCGATCGCATGGCCTGTCGACCCGGGCGGAGAGACCGGGCGTGAAGGGGGAAAGACGCTGCTCTGACCGGGCGTGGCCAATGCGTCAAATAGGAGGGGTTTCGCAGGGTTCGTTATTTGACGCGAAAAGATGAGGGAATTCAAATTGTTATGGGCGG
The DNA here is from genome assembly GCA_038242345.1 of Hyphomicrobiales bacterium. Taxonomy (GTDB): domain Bacteria; phylum Pseudomonadota; class Alphaproteobacteria; order Rhizobiales; family Segnochrobactraceae; genus JBBSSF01. The sequence continues at coordinate 1,463 of JBBSSF010000678.1, read as the reverse complement.
GCGTCAAATGCGTCAAATGTGTCAAATAGGGTTGCCCCGTACGCGTGCGCGGGCGCGCGCGATGGGCGGGAAGAACTGGAGGATGGCGGCACGAAAACTTTTCTCTGACTGGTGATTTCTATTTGACACATTTGACGGAATTGACGCGACCAACAAATTCAATGGGTTGGCGTGGCAAATCGGGGTCGGGAAAAGGCACCCCGTATTGACGGGATTGCACACGGGGCGAGCGGCGGGAGAGCGGCAATGGCGAAGGCGGCGAGGAAGATCAGGGGGCCGAAACAGGCGGTGCTGATGGCGCCCGGCGGGCGTCCGGTGGCGATTGATCGGGTGGAAAGCCCCTATGGCAACGGCACCGATGAGGTGGTGCGCGTGGTGGATCCGCTGGTGCGGCTCAGCGATCGCGGGCGGCTGGATGCCGGCCAGATCGCGGCGGCCACCCGGTGGCGGTCCTCCTGGGACACGGTGCAGGGCTGTGGGTTCGCCAGCGCCTCCGACGGGCCCTCCGGGCGCGGCAAGGGTCGCAACGGTGCCCCGCCGCCGGAGCGTCTGCTGATGGCGGCCGAGGACATGCGCACCGCTCGCGCGTGGCTGGGCGAGCTTTCCGAGGGCGTGCTGATCGCCATCCTCGGCGAGGGGCATTCCATCCGGCAGGTGGCGGCCGTGATGTTTCCGCTCGGGTGCGACGGGGACGGCGTTGCCGCGAAGGCGGATCAGCTGTTCATCGGCCGGCTGCTCTCCGAGGCGCTGACGCTGCTTGCCCGCCGCTGGGGATATGCCGTGCCCACGGGCCGCATCCTCGCACTGGTGCCGCCCGGAGGGGCTTGACGTGGTCGACCACAAGGGGCATCAATTGCTCAACATGTATTCGTGCGCCCGGAGCGGTTCATCCCGCTGCCGGGCGTTTTCATTGGCGGGGTGCGGGAATGGCGGGTGATCGCGGACGTCTGCGGCTCGTCACGCCGCGGCTGGCGATGGCGGGGCGCGGCCTCTCCTTCGCGGCGCCGGCCCGTCCGGACGGGTTCTATCAGTCCAGCCCCTGGCAGCGTCTTGCCCGCTCCGTGAAGGAAGCCCGCGGCTATCGATGCGAGGAATGCGGCGTCGACAAGAGCGACGATCCGCGCGGACTGATCGCGGATCATGTCTGCGAGCGCAAGGATGGCGGCGCCGATCTGGATCCGGCGAACATCCGGCTGCTCTGCGCCGCCTGCCACAACGCGAAGACGGCAGCCGCCCGGCTCCGGCGGACGATGGGTTCCGGGGTCTGACCCCGGCACGGCCGCGGCCGGCCGTCTGTCCCGGCCCCCGGGGGGAGGGTAAAACTCCCCGCCCGCCTGCCCGGAGTACCGGCTGGGGTCTCATCCGGAGAATTTTTTTGTGGGGTGGGGGATTTCGGGCCCCGCGGGAGAAAGAAAATAAATGCCGGATCAGGAGGATAGCGAACCGGCGACGGCTGGCGCTCC
>JBBSSF010000677.1:0-2056 GCA_038242345.1 Hyphomicrobiales bacterium | reverse complement strand
TTGGTATTCCGGTTCAGATTTCTCATGCCATTGAGGCATATGAGAAATCTGATGTTCTTCAGGCGCGCGGTGCGGTCAGCACTTCGTGCGCCTGGTATCAGTAGCGCGCGTCCTTCGGCTTGTTGCCATTCGGCCAGTCGTTCACCTTACCGGCGAAGTCCGGGCGCGGCATGTGGGTGAAGAACTCGGCCACATCCACCGCTTCCTGATCCGTCAGCACCCCGCCGGCGCCAAGCGGCGCCTTCAGGTTCATGGCCGGCGGCATCGCCGCCTTGACGAAGGCCGCGGCCTTGTAGGTGCGGGCCATGCCGGCGCCGATGTTGAAGGACTGATCCCCCCACAGCGGCGGGAAGATGAAGTGGCCGGCCGCATCCTTCATCCCCTCGCCCTGATCGCCATGGCAGGTGGCGCAGCGGGCGGCGTAGACCACCGCGCCGTTGGCCGGATCCGGCACCAGTTTCGTGTCGATCGGCGCGGCGTTCAGGATGTTCACCCGGTCAGCCTTGGCCACATCGCCCTTCAGCCAGGTCATGTAGGCGATCATCGCCTGCATTTCCGCGCTGTCCGGCTTCAGCGGCTTGCCGTTCATCGAGCGCTGGAAGCAGCCATTGATGCGCATGACAAGGTTCACCTCCTTGCCCGCCCGCGGCATCTCGTGCGGGTAGAAGTTGACCGTGTTGATATAGGGGTTGCCCTCGGGGAGCTTGCCGTCGACGAGGTGGCAGGAATTGCAGGCGAGGCCATTGCCCACATTGGCCGGCAGCAGCCGGGCCGTCTCGTTGAGAAGACGGCGGCCGAACAGGATCTGCTCGGCATTGGGCTTGGCGAGGATGGACGCGTCGTCCGGCACCGAATAGTGGCCGACGACCTGCTTTTCGGCGTTCACCACCTGATATTCTTCCGGCGGCGGCGCATTGAGGGTCGGCGGACGCAGAAAGGCTGCGGCCCCGACACCCACCGCGGCCACCACGACGACGGCCCCACCGGCCAGAAGCAGCGAGCGGCTCATTGGGAGGCCTCCGGAACATAGGAAACGGGCTTGCGGGCGATCTCGGCGCGCATCCGCGCCACATCGGCCAGCGTCACCGGGCTGGCTTCATTGCCCCAGGAGTTGCGGATGAAGGTGAGGATCTCCGCCACCTGATCGTTGGTCAGCCCGCCAAAGGCCGGCATGGTGAAGGCCATGCGGTGGGCCGGCGTCTTCGGCATCTCGCCACCGGCGAGCGTCACCTGGATCAGCGAACTCGGATCAGCGAACTCGGATCATCGGCAATCACCATCGAGTTGCCCTTCAGCGCCGGATAGATCTCCGGGGCGCCAAGGCCGTCATTGCGATGGCAGGTGGCGCAGGTGGTCGAATAGGCCAGTGATCCGGTCACCTTGTAGTTGCCGGCGTTCAGCGCCGCCGTGGTGGTGTCCGGCCCCGGCACCCAGTCCGTCGCCTTGCCCGGCCGCGCCGGCAGCGACTTCAGATAGACGGCGATGGCCGTGATGTCGTCGTCGGTCAGATATTGCAGCGAATGGGCGACCACATCGGTCATGGAGCCGAAGGCCGCGGTGTGGGCGTTGCGGCCGGTCTTCAGGAAGGCCGCCAGATCCGCCTCGTTCCAGCTCGCCAGACCGGTGCGCTCGCCGCGCAAATTCTTGGCGTACCAGCCCTCCAGCACCGAGCCGGAGAGGAAGTTTCCGGCCGGATCGTTGGCGAGCGCCTTCTCTTCATAGGCGAGGCCGCGCGGGGTGTGGCAGGCGCCGCAATGGGCGAGCCCCTCCACCAGATAGGCGCCGCGCACCACTTGGGGCTCGGCCCCGGGAGCGACCGCGAACTGGCGCGGCTGGGCGAACATCAGCTGCCACCACGCCAGCGGCCAGCGCATGTCCAGCGGCCACGGCATGGTGGTGGGCTGGTTGGCCTTCTCCACCGGCTTCACGCCCGACATGAAGTAGGCATAGAGCGCCTTCACGTCGTCATCGGAAACGATCTGGTAGGAGACATAGGGCATGGCCGGATAGAGGTGCACGCCATCCGGCCGCACGCCCCGGCGCACGGCGCGCTCGA
>JBBSSF010000676.1:0-2063 GCA_038242345.1 Hyphomicrobiales bacterium | reverse complement strand
TGGGTGATGATCGTCGCGCGGAAGGCGGCCTGAGATGACCACCTCTCCGGATGCGGTCGCCACCGTGCGGCCGCTGGTGGACCTGGCCGGTCTGCGTCTCCTCGTCATCGGCGGCGGCTCGGGCATCGGGCTGTCCTCGGTCCGCCTCGCGCACGCCGCCGGCGCCCGGCTGGCAGTGGCCGATCTGCCCGGCATCCTGCCGGCCGCCAGCGCCGAGCCCGGCGTGGAAGCGGTTGCGGCCTGTGACGTCCGCGATGGCGCGGCAGTCGAGGCCGCCGTCGCCGCGGCGGAAGCCGCCCTTGGCGGACTGGACGCGGTGATCTCGACTGCCGGCGTGTTCGAGCATCGCGGGCTGGAAGAGACCGGCGAGGACGACTGGGCCCGGGTGATCGGCATCAATCTCGATGGCCCCTACCATGTCGCCCGCGCCGCGCTGCCGCGGCTTGTCGGCACGAAGGGATCGCTGGTGCTGTTCTCCAGCCAGATCGGTCTGGTCGGCCATCGCCGCGCCACCGCCTATGCCGCCTCCAAGGCCGGGGTGAACGGGCTAACGCGCACGCTCGCCATCGAGTTCGCCGACCGGGGCGTACGGGTGAATGCCGTCGCCCCCGGCCCGATCGAGACCCCGATGACCTCGGTCGCGCGCTCGGATGCGCCGCGTGCCGCCGCCCTCGTCGCAGCCGTCCCCCTCGGTCGCTTCGGTCTGGCCGACGAGGTGGCGCGCGCCGCCCTGTTCCTGGCGGCGCCTGCCGCGGCCTACATCACCGGCCATGTGCTGGTGGTGGATGGCGGCGTCACCGCCGTCTGAGCCCCTTAGAGCATTTTCAAGCGAAGTGGATACCGGTTCGCGTGAAGAAAATGCGTCAGATCAAAGATCTAGAGTGTTTTCCCGTGCGCCGGAGCGAACGCAAAATGCTCTAGGGCCCCCGGACGCGCTGCCCGCGTCCGGGGGCCCTGTCCCGCCGTCCGTCCCAGCGCCGTCCATGCGGAAGGGTCTCGCCGATGCCCGAAATCGACCCGTACTACGTCCAGGAGGACGATCATCTGGAGGAGATGCAGGAGCGGCTGACGCAGGCCCTGGGCTTTGCCGACGATGCCTTCGAGCGGCTGTCGCCGGAGGCGCGCAACCTGTTCTCCGCCCGCCGCCGTCTCGGTCACCGCTGGCTGGACGACTACGAGATCGTCGTCGAGATCGCCGGCGTCTCGCCCGCCTGCCACTGCGGGGTGAAGGAGGGCCAGCAGCTCGTCTTCTCCATGCGCCATGTGGTGCAGCCGCAAAAGAGCACGGCCCCGCTCTGCCTGCACCTGATGTCGCCGGTGCTCTCCCTCTTCTACATGACCTTCGACCGGGCGGCCGAGGGCCTCAACCCCATGACCTGCGTGTGGCGCTTTGCCGAGTGCCCGCTGAACGAGACCCCGGACCGCGGCGCCAAGACCTGGGCGCGCATGTCCCTGCGCCGGATCGACACCGGCGAAATCGTCACCGCCCGCATCCTGCCCCCGGCCGGAGAGACCGCATGAGCGCGCCCGAGACAGCCGTCGATCCCGCCGCCGTGGAAATCGTCGCCACGGTCACCCGCGCCTTCCACTGCGCCAACCGGATCGAGGTCGGACAGGAATTCGTGTTCGGTCTCGATGGCCGCATCGATGCCGCCCGCTCCACGGCCTCCCTCTGCCTCGGCGTGCTGGCCAAGCTCCAGCCGGCGCTCATGGCCATGCAGGACCGGGTGGACAACGGCCTGCCGCCGCAGGTGCCGCGCATGCGCGTCTATGACTGCTACGACACCGGCATCGACCATGGCGGCACCGGCAAGGTCTATGTCGAACTCTCCCTGCGCCCCCGCCCTGCCCTGACGGAGACGCCCGCCCCGGACACCGAACGGACTGCCCCATGACGACCCCAATCCTTGCCGAAGCCGACTATGTCATCGTCGGCGCCGGCTCTGCCGGATCCCTGATCGCCGCCGAGCTGGCCCGCTCGGGCCGCGCCAGCGTCGTTCTGGTGGAAGCCGGACCGAAGGACCGCAACCCGCTCCTCTCCGTTCCCCTGCTCACCGGCTGGT
>JBBSSF010000675.1:0-2066 GCA_038242345.1 Hyphomicrobiales bacterium | reverse complement strand
GTGATACCAAAGATCCTTGAAAAGGACTCTTTGGTATCCCGGTGCAGATTTTCCATGTCCTTGGGGCATATGGAAAATCTGCTGATCTTCAGGCGCGCGGTGCGGTCAGCACTTCGTGCGCCTGGTATGACGCCGGACGCACCGGACACAGGATCCCGTCATGAGCACCGACCACGGCCATGTCATCTGGAACGAGCTGAACAGCCCCGACCCGGAGAAGGCCATGGCCTTCTATGGCCCCATCATGGGCTGGACCTTCACCTCCCATCCGATGGCGGACGGAAGGGCCTACTGGACCATCCACAAGGGCACCGCCACCGTTGGCGGCATCTTCCCGCTCGATCCCGCGGAATTTGCCGGCGTCCCGCCGCACTGGTTCACCTATTTCGGCATGGACGATGTCGACGCCCGGGTGGCGGAGGCAGTCGCGGCCGGCGGAACCCTGGTGCGGCCGGCCTTCGATATGCCCGGCGTCGGCCGCATCGCCGTGGTCCAGGATTGCGAGGGCGCCTATCAGGCGTGGATGACACCCCGCTGCTGAGGCGCCCTCCCGGCCGCCCGGGCGCTGCGCCACAGGATTGCCCCATCGTTATGTTGCGATGCAAAAAGTTACTGCCGCGCCGTTCCAACCTTCGTCTGAGGGGGATAGATTGCGCGGACGTCGGCTGCGGCCGGCCGACCGGCGGATGGCGGTGCAGCGGGCTTCGGCTCCAGGGCCTTCCGGTGGCCGGACACGGGCGGCAGCAGGTGAATCAGTTCGGGGAATGCGCCGGCCCGGCCCCGGGTGGACGCGCTCCCCCAAAGGGCGGGAACAGCTAAAATGACGAAATGGGTCTACGCCTTCGGAGACGGCCGGGCCGAAGGCACCGCGGGCATGAAGAATCTGCTCGGCGGCAAGGGTGCGAACCTGGCGGAGATGTCCAATCTCGGTCTGCCGGTGCCGCCCGGGTTCACCATCACCACGGAAGTGTGCACCTGGTTCTACGCCCACGAGAAGACCTATCCCTCCGAGCTCATCGCCCAGGTGGATGCTGCCCTGACCGAGGTCGGCCGGCTCACCCGGCGCTCCTTCGGCGATCCGGTGGATCCGCTGCTGGTGTCGGTGCGCTCCGGCGCCCGGGTGTCGATGCCGGGCATGATGGACACCGTCCTCAATCTCGGCCTCAACGACGTCACCGTCGAGGCGGTGGCCAAGAGTTCGGGCGATCCGCGCTTCGCCTATGATTCCTATCGCCGCTTCATCCAGATGTATTCGGATGTCGTGCTCGGCCTCGATCATCACGAGTTCGAGGAGATCCTTGAGACCTTCAAGGAAGAGGCCGGCTACAGCCTCGACACCGAGATGACCGCTACCGACTGGAAGACCGTCATCGAGCGCTTCAAGGCGCTGGTGGAGGAAGATCTCGGCGAGCCCTTCCCGCAGGAGCCGCGCGACCAGCTGTGGGGCGCGATCGGCGCCGTGTTCGGCTCGTGGATGAACGCCCGCGCCATCACCTATCGCCGCCTGCACAATGTGCCGGAAACCTGGGGCACGGCCGTCACCGTGCAGGCCATGGTGTTCGGCAACATGGGCGAGACCTCGGCCACCGGCGTCGCCTTCACCCGCAATCCGTCCACCGGCGAGCGCGCCCTCTATGGCGAGTTCCTCGTCAACGCCCAGGGCGAGGACGTGGTGGCCGGCATCCGCACGCCCCAGGACATCACCGAGAAGGCCCGCATCGCTGCCGGCTCCGAGCGGCCGTCGCTGGAAAAGGTGATGCCGGAGGCCTTTGCCGACTTCCTGACCATCTGCGACAAGCTGGAGCGGCACTATCGCGACATGCAGGATCTGGAGTTCACCATCGAGCGTGGCAAGCTCTGGATGCTCCAGACCCGGTCCGGCAAGCGCACCGCCAAGGCGGCGCTGAAGATCGCCGTGGACCTGTGCACCGAAAAGCTCATCACCCCGCGCGAGGCGGTGATGCGCGTCGATGCCTCCTCCCTCGACCAGCTGCTGCACCCGACCCTCGACCCCAAGGCGCCGCGCGATCTCATTGCCTCGGGCCTGCCCGCCTCTCCGGGGGCGG
>JBBSSF010000674.1:0-2067 GCA_038242345.1 Hyphomicrobiales bacterium | reverse complement strand
GACCGGAAAGGCGCCCCCCGGGTTCCGGGCCCTTCCCCCCGGACCCGACGCCTCGCAGGATACTCCATGACGCACACGCTACCCGAAATCTCCCGGACTGCGCATCGCCTCGGCGCCGTCCTGGCGCTGCCGATGCTGCTGGCGGCCTGTTCGAGCTACGGTTCCTCCGGGCAGTGGGTGCCCGTGGGAGCCCACGCGGCCCGCGTCGAGCCGATCCCGTCGCGCTTCCCGCCCGAGACGATCGCCATGTACGGGCCGATCACCGAGGGCGAGCAGCATCCGGTGCCCGGCATCAGCCTGCGGCGGATGAATCCGGCCTTCGTGCGCCAGATCGTGCCGTTCGAGAGCCCGGAGCCGCCCGGCACCATCATCGTCGATCCGCAGCAGAAATTCCTGTTTCTGGTGCTCGGCAATGGCGAGGCCATGCGCTATGGCGTCGGCGTCGGCAAGGCGGGCATGGAATGGGCCGGCACGGCCACCATCCGCCGCACCGCCCAGTGGCCGCGCTGGACGCCGACCCCGGACATGATCGCCCGCGATCCCGCCAAGAACGCCCCCTGGGCCGGCGGCATGCCCGGCGGGCCGACCAATCCGCTCGGCGCGCGTGCCCTCTATCTCTATGACGAGAACGGCCGCGACACCCTCTATCGCATCCACGGCACCAACGAGCCCTGGACCATCGGCTCGGCAGTGTCCTCCGGCTGCATCCGCATGATGAACCAGGACGTGATCGACCTCTACAACCGCATCCAGCCCGGCACGCGGGTGATCGTCGTCGGCTGAGTCGCAGCCGTCCGGATGCGAAAACTCCGGCGATTGTGGGGCCGCGACGCCGTACCATCCCGGACCACCTTGCCGAACGACGCGGGCGGGTTGATTATGTCGCCCGCGGGCGGCGCGCACCCGGGGGTCGCGGTCGCCCACGCGACGCCGCTTCGCCGAGCGGCCGGACCCCTGGCCCCCCGCGGGCCGGGCCGGCAGCGGGGAAGCGCCCCATCGGGACTACCGGGACAGAACGGGCAAAATGGCATTCGAAATCAAGAAGGTCGGCGTCGTTGGCGCGGGCCAGATGGGCAACGGCATCGCGCATGTGTGTGCGCTTGCCGGCTATCAGGTGGGCCTGCACGACGTTTCGCCGGACCGCATCCAGGCTGGTCTTGCCACGATCAACGGCAATCTGGCCCGGCAGGTCAATTCCAAGCGGATCACCGAGGAGCAGCGCAAGTCCGCCGGCTCGATGATCCGTCCGATCGAGAACGTCGATCAGTTCTCCGACTTTGACATCATCATCGAGTCGGCGACCGAGAACGAGCAGGTGAAGCGCAAGATCTTCACCCAGCTGTGCCCGATCCTGAAGCCCGAAACCATTCTGGCGACGAACACGTCGTCGATCTCCATCACGCGCCTGGCGGCGGTCACCGACCGGCCGGAGCGGTTCATCGGCGTTCATTTCATGAACCCGGTGCCGATCATGGAGCTGGTGGAGCTCATCCGCGGCATCGCCACGGAAGAGGAAACCTTCGACGCGGCCAAGGTCTTCATCGACCGTCTGGGCAAGAAGATCGCGGTCGCCGAGGATTTCCCGGCCTTCATCGTCAACCGCATCCTGCTGCCGATGATTAACGAGGCGATCTACACTCTCTATGAGGGCGTGGGCACCGTCGAATCCATCGACAAGGCCATGCGTCTGGGCGCCAACCATCCGATGGGTCCGCTGCAGCTGGCGGACTTCATCGGCCTCGACACCTGCCTGTCGATCATGCAGGTGCGGCACGAGGGTCTGGCGGATTCCAAGTACCGTCCGTGCCCGCTGCTGGTGAAATATGTCGAGGCGGGCTGGTACGGCCGCAAGACCCAGCGCGGTTTCTACGACTATCGCGGCGAGAAGCCGGTGCCGACGCGCTGAGGCGTTTTCCGTTCGCTCCGGCTCACGGAAAGCGCTCCAGGCTTTTGATCGGACGCATTTTCTTCACGCGAACCGGTGTCCACTTCGCTTGAAAATGCTCTCATACCAGCCGCACGAAATGCTGACTGCACCGGGCGTCTGAAGAGCAGCGGATTTCTCAT
>JBBSSF010000673.1:0-2074 GCA_038242345.1 Hyphomicrobiales bacterium | reverse complement strand
GATGATCGGCGAGCGGACCTGCTTGATGTCGAGGGCGCGGCCATGCTCCAGCCGCGCCTCGTTGCGCGCCAGCCGGTTGCCGATGAACAGCTCCCGCACGATCCAGACGATTTCCGCCTCGTTCAGCAGGAAGAATCCACCCCACCACTTCTCGAAATCAAGGAAGCGCGGCCGCTCGCTGTCGACCTTGGTGAACAGGTCATAATATTTCTTGAAATAATTCCGGCTCGGATTCATTTCCTCAAAATTGCGGACCAGCCACGCGCCGTCGAACACGCCGTTGCCGAGGTCCGACATCATCATGGCGCCGATTTCGCCGCCCATGAGTCCGGCATTGTAGCGGATCGTGTTCTGGCCCTTGCGGCCGGACCAGGTCTCAACCGGCGCCCCGTTGAGGATCAGCGGGCCCGTGAGGTCCGGCGCCGTCGCGCCCAGCACCAGCGTCGCCCAGCCGCCCTGACAGTTGCCGATCACCACCGGCTTGGCCGACTGGGGATGCAGCGCCTGCACATGGCGCACGAAGGTCGCCTCGGCCCGGGTCACGTCGGCCAGCGTCTGCCCCGGCATCGGATCGCGCCGGAAGGAGACGAAATAGACGGGATGGCCGCGCTTCAGCGCCACACCCACCTGGCTGTCGAACTTGAAGCCGCCGATGCCGGCGCCATGACCGGCGCGCGGGTCGATGATGACATAGGGGCGCTTCTGGTCGATCACGGTGACGCCCTCGGGCGGCCGGATCTTCAGGAGCATGTAGTTCACCGGGTGCGGCAGGTCGCGCCCGTCGATCTCGACATCATACTCGTAGGCCAGCACCGGCGGGCAGCCGGCCTCTTCATGGGCATAGAAGATGTCGCCGCGCTCGCGCAGCGTGTCGAGGGTCAGCACGAAGCGCTGGGCCCGGTCGGTGAGATATTCGCCAAGGGCTTCGAAGAAGCCTTCCGGGGAGCTCGGCTGGACGATCTGGCCGGCCAGCTCGGTCAGCGCCGTTGCCGCAGTGCGCACCCGCGCGCCATGAGATTCGGCGATCGAATTGAAATAGTGGCCGGACGAGCGGACCGTCTCTTCGCCGGTTCCGGTCCAGTTGATCATCTCTCCGGCGAACGACAGAGCGCGTTCCCGGAGGGAGTCAGCGTTTCCGCTGGTAAGCGCGTTCATCAACGGATGATTGAGCAACGCATGATCGGGCTTGAAGTTCACGCGACCCTCCTCAGGGAAGACTCCAGCTCGCTCGTCATACGGATCCGCCAGACAAGACCGGCGCGCCCGATGCGGCGAGGAGCGATCGACACGATTTTCCCGGATCCACATCACACGCGGATGTCAGCCTGGATCCACGACAGCATGTTTGCAGCGGCAGGTCCGCCCCCCGGGAGGCAACCGGAGCGACGCGGACGACGTGGCCCGATCATAGTCCCGTTGTGCTGCAATGCAACATCGGTCGCAGACTTCTCCATCCGGTAGAAAGCGGGGCGCGGCGCCTGCAACGCCTGGCCGACCCCCGAAATGCCGACGCCGACCGGCCCGGAGGGACCGATCGGCGTTGCACCCTGTCTTGCGGGGTCTTGCGGCCCTGTCCGGCGCGGCGCGAGCCCCGCCGGGATTCGGCCGACGGGCTCAGTCGAGCCGGCCGGCGGCGTGGGCCAGCACGGTGTAGACCCGGCCGGTGTCGGAGGCGAGATAGCCGGAGCGGACGGAGCCATCCCGGTCGGTGCGGGCCACCTCGCCCAGCATCTGCTCGAACTCACCGACATAACGATCGACTGCGGCATGGAAATCCGCGTCGCGCTGATAGCGGGCACGCAGATCCTCGAAGGTCCGCTGGCCGGCCAGCGTATAGAGCCGGCGGTTGAACACATGCCGCTCGCCGGCGCGGAACCGGCGCCACGCATCCTCATAGGCCTGGGCGTCGACCGCGCGGGAAACCTCGCCGACCAGATTGCCAAGCACCGGGCCGGACGGCCGCGGCGCGCTCGGCGGGATGTCGGCGGGATCCGGCGGCAGCGGCTCGGCATCAAGGGCGGCGCGGCGCAGGAGATCGGCCACCCAGCCGCGTCCCTGCTGGGACGGGGCGCGG
>JBBSSF010000672.1:0-2084 GCA_038242345.1 Hyphomicrobiales bacterium | reverse complement strand
TGCTCAAGCCCGGCGGCCGGCTGGTCTATGCCACCTGCTCCCTGGAGCCGGAGGAAGGCGAGGCGCGCATTGCCGAATTCCTTGCCGCCCATCCGGATTTCCGCCGGGTGCCGGTGATGCCGGACGAGATCGGCGGCCTCGCCGAGGCGATCACCCGGGACGGCGACCTGCGCACGCTGCCCTGCCATCTCCGCGTCGAGGGGGATCCGGCGCAGTCAGGTCTCGACGGCTTCTTCGCCGCCCGGCTCGAACGCGCCGCCTGACCCCGCGCCTGCGGCACGATGCCCGGCCCGGCAACCGGACATCGTCACCCCCCGCCTGCTACCCACGATCAGGGCGCGAACGGACAATCGCGTTCCGATTGGATACCTTTCTTCAATCGTTCGCGCTTAACCTTTTCCGACGATCGGGAATCCGGGCACCATCCGGCAGACGGAATCACCCGGACGGACAAGGGGACGGGGGCTCCCCGATCCGGCGGGTGGAGGAAGGGCGAGACCCAAGATGGGTGTGCGGGGGCTGACGGGAACGGCACGGATCTGGCGCCTCGTGGTGCGCCATGCCGTTTCGCGTCTGGGCCTCAGGCTGCGGACGGCACTGACGAGCCCCTTTTCCGGCTTCCGTGGCAGCGCCACCGGCCTCCTCATCGCCCCCCAGGACATCCGCACCGCCGATCCGACGCTTGCCTCCGACATCTATGCCGGCCTGTTCGTGTTTTCCGGCCAGATCGTCGAGGTCAACGGCCATGGCCCGTTCGGCGTCATCCCGCCGGACGAGGAATGGGCCCGGGTGCTGCACGGCTTCTCCTGGCTGCGGCATCTGCGGGCTGCCGACACCATGCTGGCGCGCTCCAATGCCCGCGCCCTGGTGGAAGACTGGATGCGGGTGCAGCGCCATCTGCCGCCGATCGCCTTCCGGCCGGAAGTCGTGGCGCGCCGGGTGATGTCCTTCCTGTCCCATGCGCCGCTGATCCTTGATTCTGCCGACCCGGAATTCACCCAGCGCTTCCTGAAATGCCTTGGCGGGCAGGTGCGGCTGCTGGCGGCAACGGCGCCGCTTGCCCCCGATGGCCTGCCGCGTCTGCAGGCCGCCCTGGCGCTGCTGGCCGCAGCCATTTCCATCGAGGGGCTGTCGCCCCGGGCGCGGCTTTCCGCCCAGGCCATGGTCGACCGGGAGATCGCCCGCCAGATCCTGCCCGATGGCGGCCATGTCTCGCGCTCGCCGGAAGCGATCCTCGACATCCTGATCGACCTGCTGCCCATCCGGCAGGCGCTGGCGGTGCGCAATGTGCCGCCCTCGCGCACGATGATGAATGCCGTCGACCGGATGATGCCGATGCTGCGCTTCTTCCGGCATGGCGATGGCGCCTTCGCCTGCTTCAACGGCACCGGCAATCCGGCCGCCGGCATTCTGGCGACGGTGCTCGCCTATGATGACACCGGTGGCGCCACCCTGCGCTCGGCTCCCCATTCCGGCTATCAGCGGCTGGAGGCCGCCGGCACGCTGGTGCTGGTGGAAACCGGCCCGCCGCCGCCGCCGGAGCTGTCGGCCGCTGCCCATGCCGGCTGCCTCTCCTTCGAATTTTCCTCCCGCCGGCAGCGGATCGTGGTGAACTGCGGCGCCCCGCCCCCCGGCCGGCGCGAATGGCGCGCCGTTGCCCGGCGCACCGCCGCCCATTCCACCGTGGTGATCGAGGACACCTCCTCCGCCGACATCCTGGAGCCGGGATCGGCGGAGCGCATTCTCGGCCCGGTGATCCTGTCCGGCCCGCAGCAGGTGTCCGTCGAGCGTCCGGACAGCGCCGATGGCGACGAGATGATGACGGCGCGCCATGATGGCTATGCCGGGCGGTTCGGCCTGCTGCACGAGCGCATGATTGCCGTGGACGCCTCGGGCAGCCGGGTGGATGGCCGCGACCGCTTCCTGCCGGCCGGCAGCGGCCCGAAGGCCGGCGCAGACGGCTTCACCATCCGCTTCCACCTCCACCCGCAGATCCGGGCCTCCACGGTGCGTTCGGGCACGGCTGCGATCCTCGTCACCGGCGACGGCGAAAGCTGGACCTTCACCGCCCCCGGCCACGAGAT
>JBBSSF010000671.1:0-2085 GCA_038242345.1 Hyphomicrobiales bacterium | reverse complement strand
GCCGGCTGGGAACTGGTCCGCGACCTGACCATGGCGGCGCTGACGAACGACTTCGGCGGCATGGCGTGGGTGAACCGCGTCGGCGGCGAGGTGCGCGAGATCATCGCCTATCGGCCCTCGGCCCTGACAGTCGAGTTCGACACGATGACCGGCGAGCCCGGCTATCGCCTGCACGGGCGCCCGGTGCCGGCTGGCGACATCATCCATGTTCGCGGCCCCTTCGCGAAGTGCCCCCTCAGCATGGCGGCCGAGGCCATCGGCGCGGCCCGGATGATGGAACGGCACGCGGCAAAGCTGTTCGAGAACGGCGCCCGGCCCGGCGGCGTCATCACCAGCCCGAAGCAGATCGGCGACAAGGGCGTGAAGGCGATGATTGCCGCCTGGCGCGCTGCCCATGACGGCGCCGACAAGACCGGCAAGACCGCGATCCTCTGGGACGGCGCGACCTTCTCGCCGCTGATGCTTTCGTCAGTCGACGCCCAGTTTTTGGAGCTTCGGAAGTTTCAAATTCTCGAAATCGCCCGGGCCTTCCGGGTGTCGCCGACACTGCTGTTCGATTTCGACCGGGCCACCTGGAGCAATGGCGAGCAGGCGGGAAAGGAATTCCTCACCTACACGCTGGAACCCTGGCTGAAGACGCTGGAAGCCGCCCTTGGCCGGGCGCTGCTGACGCGCGAGGAGCGGCGTTTCCGGCGGTTCGTGTTCGACCGGGACGACCTGACCCGGGCCGACCTTGCCACCCGGGCAACCGCGATCGCCAGTCTCATCGCATCGAAGGTCATCAACGCCAACACCGGGCGCGAGTGGCTCGGCCTCGGCCCCTATCCGGGCGGCGAGACCTACGGCAACCCCAACATCAATCCGGAGACGCCGGCCCCGCCCGGTGCCCCGCCTACCCCCCAGGAGGCTGGCAATGGACCTGCCTGACATCTTCGCGACCATCCCGGATCAGGACCGCGGCCGGTGGCTCGACATCATCGACCCGTGGAAGGGCCAGCCGACAGGCGTGCGCCTCCTCATCGCCGGGCCGGACAGCGACGTGCAGCGCCGCGCCCGCATCGCCCTCATGGACGGGCTGGCCGAAGCGGCTGGCGCCGACGGCACCGTGTCGTTCGCCGATCGCGAGGCGGCCCGCATCGACAGCCTTGCCCGGGCGGTTCTCGGCTGGGAGGTTCCCCCGGACGAGGATGGCCGGCGCGCGCCCTTCTCGCACACCGCCGTGGTGCGGCTTCTCAAGGTCCAGTGGGTGCAGGAACAGGCCGACGCCTTTGCCGGCAACCGCCGGGCCTTCCGGCCGGGGGCGGCATGATGGAACACCGCGACCTTCAGTTCCGCTTCGATCCGGCCAGCACCGGCGAGTTCTCGGGCTATGCCGCCCGCTTCGACGAGGCCACGGCGCATGGCGAGATCGTCTCCCGGGGTGCCTTCCGCAAGACCCTCTCCGAGCACCGTGCCGCCGGCACCCGGCCGCTGATGCTGTGGATGCACGACCCGGCCGAAGTGGTCGGCGTGTGGTCGGACATCCGCGAGGATGACAGGGGCCTTGCCGTCACCGGCCGCATCATCACCGACACCCGGCGCGGACAGGAGGCCCTCGTGCTCCTGAAGGCGGGCGCGCTCAACGGCCTTTCCATCGGCTTCCGGGTGCGTGCCGCCAAGCGCGGCCGGGACGGCATCCAGACCCTCACCGACGTTGACCTGGCCGAAATCAGCATCGTGGGCCTGCCGTCTGCCGGCGGCGCCCGCATCACCAGCGTTCGCGCCCAGCCCGACCGGCTCGCCTCCTTTGCGCAAGCCTGCCGGCAGGCCCGGTGCGCCCTCATCACCAGCAAGGACAAGGCATGACCGACCTCCTGACCCGTTCTGCGCCCGAGGATCCCGCGCCCCCCGAGGATCCCGTCATCGCGGCCACCCGCACGGTGGAAGAGCTGCGCACCGGCTTCACCGAGTTCCGCACCGGGGCCGAACAGCGGCTGGCTGGCATTCCGGCCCTGGAACAGCGCCTCGCCACCCTCGAGACCCGGGCCAACCGGCCGGCCGGCGGCAATCCGGCGCCGGGCGAAGTGCCCCTCGAGCGCCGCGCCT
>JBBSSF010000670.1:0-2100 GCA_038242345.1 Hyphomicrobiales bacterium | reverse complement strand
CTTCGTGGAACTGAAGCTCACCGACATCGAACGCCTGTTCGGGCGGGGGTGAGGCTCACGCCTCCCCGGTCCGCACCGAGCGCCGGTCGCGGAAGCTCTCGCCACTGGTGCGGGCGAGCAGGATCACCGGCAGGAGGCCGACCACGACGATGGCCAGCGCCGCAATCGAGCTGTCCTCGAACATCTCCTGGGACGCGGCATTGTAGACGGTCGTCGCCAGCGTCTCGAAATTGAACGGCCGCAGCAGGATGGTCGCCGGCAGCTCCTTCATCACGTCGACGAAGACGAGGAGGGCCGCCGTCAGCATCGCCGGGCGGACAAGGGGCACCTGCACCTCGATCAGCGCCCGGGCCGGGCCGCGGCCCAGCGTGCGGGCGGCCATGTCCAGATGCGGGCTGATGCGGCCGAGGCCGGCTTCCACGGTGCCATAGCCGATGGTGAGGAAGCGCGTGGCATAGGCATAGACCAGCGCCGCCCCCGAGCCGGAGAGCACGAGGCCGATGGAAAGGCCGGTGACGGCGCGCACGCTGTCGGCAATCGCATTGTCGAGGGCAGCCACGGGCATGAGGATGCCGATCGCCAGCACCGTCGCGGGCACGGCATAGCCGGCGGACGCCAGCCGGGCGAAGGCCTTCACCACGCCGGAGCGCGACACGCGCTCGCCATAGGCGATCACCGAGCCGAGGCCGACGGTGACGACCGCGGCAATGGCGGCCAGCACCAAGGTGTTGCGGACGGCCATGAGGAAGGCGGGATCGGCGAGCGTCTCCAGCCGCTTGAGCGCCGAGCGGCCGAGCACCCAGGCCGGCACGCCGAAGCCCAGCGCCACGGGCAGGAGGAGCACGCAGAACAGCGCCAGCCCGCGCCAGCCCGTCAGCCCTGCCCGCGGCAGGGGGCGGCAGCGGGTGGCGGTCTCGAAGAAGCGCTGGTGCCGGCGGGCGTGGCGCTCGATCACCAGCAAAAGCACGACGAAGCCCAGCATCGCCACGGCAATCTGGGCGGCGCCGGCCAGACTGCCGCGGTTGAGCCAGGTCTCGTAGATGGAGACCGTGAGGGTGCGCACCCCCAGATATTGCACGGCGCCGATGTCGTTCAGGCACTCCATCATGGAGAGCGTCATGCCGACGACGATGGCCGGCCGCGCCAAGGGCAGCGCCACCTTGAAGAAAGTGGAGAGCGGCCCGGCCCCAGCGTGCGCGAGACTTCCAGCGCACAGGCCGACTGCATCAGGAAGGTCGCCCGCGTGGTCAGATAGACATAAGGATAGAGCACGAAGCTCAGGATGACGATCGCGCCGCCGGTGGAATGGAGGGAGGGGAACCAGTAGTCGCGGGCACTGGTCGCCCCGGTGACGAGGCGGACGAAAGTCTGCACCGGGCCGGAATAATCCAGCACTTCGGCATAGGTGTAGGCGGCGACATAGGTGGGGACGGCGAGCGGCAGCAACAGCAGCCACGACACCAGATCCCGCCCGGGAAAGCGCGTCATGGTGACGGCCCAGGCCGAGAGCACACCGATGACCGCCGTGCACAGCCCGACGCCGATGAGCAGCGCCACCGTCGTCATCACCGAGCCGGGCAGCACCGTGGTGATGAGATGGGTCCAGACATCCAGCGCCGGCGTGGCCGCCAGCCAGAACAGCGACAGCACCGGCAGCGCCGCCAGAATGGCGATGGCGCCAACGACGGCAATCCACCCCACCGGCACCGCCCCCTTGCGCCCCCCTGCCCCGGCCGAAAGATCGGACGCTTCAAGCGCAACGGACATCGGCGGCAGCCTCCGGAACAGGCGCGGACCGGCCGCCGCCCGGAGGCCAGAGGACGCCGATCCTGCAAATGGTTCCGAGAAGGGTTAGCGGCACGCCGCGGGGGCGTCAAGCCGGGCGGGGATCGGGGGGAATGCGGAGGGGGATGGGGCGCGACGCGGGGCGTCTGGATCGGGCGCGGGCGGCGGATTATAATGTCCCCGGAGGGGTTTTCATGCGCATCCCCGTCAACCGCTACCCGCAGCTTCAGGGCCTCTGCTGGAACCGCCCCGCCGACGCCATCGTCGACGGCCCCGAGGCGCTGGCGCTCTATGAGCGCAACTGGCGCTTTGTGG
>JBBSSF010000669.1:0-2103 GCA_038242345.1 Hyphomicrobiales bacterium | reverse complement strand
TGGCATGGCCATCCCGTTGCCCGCCTGGCCCTCTCCCGGGCGCGGCGGGCTTGCGCTCGCTGTGTCGCTCACGCGTCCTCCCATCCCCTGTCCGCCTTCTGATGAGGCGTTATGGTGCGGAGAAGATTTGACCTTTCCCGGCCACCTCTCCATCATTGGTTACAGGATATACGTATACGTCATGGTCACGCAAGAGGGTCCGCAGCGGGCCGGTCGAACGGGGCCCGTCCGGAGGCATCGGGGAACATGAATCTGTGGCTGCGGCTGATCGGTGTGCTGGTGGCAGCGCGCAAGGGTCCGCGCATCGCGCTGCCGGAGGAGACCGCACGGATCACCATGCGGGTGTGGCCGAACGATCTCGACCTGAATTTCCACCTGACCAACAGCCGCTATCTCGCCTTGATGGACCTCGCCCGGGTGGACATGCTCGCCCGCGCCGGGCATCTGCGGGTGCTCCTGAAGGCGCGCTGGATGCCGGTGGTAACCGGGGTCACCATCCGCTATCGCCGCTCGCTGGCGCCGTTCCAGAAATTCCATCTGGAGACCCGGCTGACCGGCTGGGACGAGCATTTCCTGTTTCTGGAGCAGCGTTTCCTCATCGCCTCCGGGCCCGGGGCCGGCGAGCTGGCGGCGAGCGCCGAGGTGCGGGCGGCCTTCGTGGAGAAGGGATCGCCGCCCCGGAAAGTGGAGGTGGCGCAGCTTTTCCGGGTGCTCGGGATCACCGCGCGGCCCCTGGCCGCAGACGCCCCTGAAAGGGCGGATTCCCGGCCGGACCATCCGGACGTCGCCTCTTGACGCACCCCCGGGGGCCGAATATGGGCGGCACCGAACTTGCGAGAGCCGTTCCAGCCTGCGAAAGACCGGCGCCCCGGGCCCTGCCCGGGACTGTCCGGATCCTGTCCCCCGTCCCCAAAGGACCGAAGGCCGCGCATGACCACGTCCACGATTCGCGTCGCCGTGATCGACGAGAACAGCGTCCGTGCGGCCATCCTCGTCGATGGTCTCAGGGCCGCCGGGTTCGACCAGATCGAGATTCTCGAACCGACCGCAAACCTGCTGCGCCGGCTGACGGCGATCGACCCGGACGTGATCCTGATCGATCTCGCCAATCCCAGCCGCGACGTGCTGGAGCAGATGTTCCAGGTGTCGCGGGTGGTGTCGCGTCCGGTCGCCATGTTCGTCGACCAGTCGGATGCCTCCATGATCCAGGCTGCCGTCGATGCCGGGGTGTCGGCCTATGTGGTGGACGGGCTCCGCAAGGAGCGCATCCGCCCGATCGTCGACATGGCCATCAGCCGGTTCAACGCCTTCGACCGGCTGCAGAAGGAGCTGGAGACGGCCCGCTCGCAGCTGGCCGAGCGCAAGGTGATCGAGCGCGCCAAGGGCATCCTGATGAAGGCGCGCAATCTTTCCGAGGAAGAGGCCCACGCGCTGTTGCGCCACACGGCCATGAACGAGAAGAAGAAGGTGGCGGATATCGCCCGCAGCGTCGTCACCGCCGCCTCCCTGCTCGGCGGCTGACACCCCTTCCGCTTCCACCCATGCGAGGACGCGCCGTGACGACCCTCCCGAACCTCCGCTCCCCCGTCCCGGACGAGACGCGCGGCCGCCCCGGCGGGACGCGGCTGGTGCGCGCCGGCTTCATTCCGCTCATCGACATGGCGATCCTGGCAGTTGCCGCCGAATGCGGCTTCGCCATGCGCGAGGGGATCACCCTCCAGCTCGTCCGCGATGTCTCCTGGTCCAACATCCGCGATCGCCTCGCCTTCCGCCAGTTCGACGTCGCCCACATGCTGGCGCCGATGCCGGTGGCGTCCCAGCTCGGCCTCGGCTCCAATCCGCTGCCGGCCTTCGCGCCCATGGCGCTCGGGCGCGGCGGCAACGCCATCACCCTGTCCCTCGCCCTCCACCGCGAGATGGTGGAGGCGGCCGGCCTCGCGCCCGATGCCGATGCGCTGACCGCGGCCCGGGCCCTGAAGACGGTCATCGACGCCCGGCGCGCGGGGGGCACCCCGGCGCGGGGGGTGGGGGGGCCCGACCCCGATTCGTCGCCCAAATATGGATGACGCGTCTGGGTGGCCGCCGGCGGCCTCCCAACGGACC
>JBBSSF010000668.1:0-2107 GCA_038242345.1 Hyphomicrobiales bacterium | reverse complement strand
TTCTACACCGGCGCCGCTCCGAACCAGCAGGCGATCCCGGCCGTCGACTACCTGATGAATGAAGGTGTCGAGCGCTGGGTGCTGGCCGGCACCGACTATGTCTACCCGCGCACCACCAACAAGATCCTCGAAGCCTACCTCAAGCAGAAGGGCGTGGCTCAAGAGGATATCATGATTAACTACACGCCGTTCGGTCATTCCGACTGGCAGTCGATCGTTGCCGACATCAAGAAGTTCGGCTCGACCGGCAAGAAGACCGCGGTGGTCTCGACCATCAACGGCGACGCCAACGTGCCGTTCTACAAGGAGCTCGGCAACCAGGGCGTCAAGGCGACCGACATCCCGGTGGTCGCCTTCTCGGTGGGCGAGGAAGAGCTGGCCGGCATCGACACCAAGCCGCTCGTCGGCCATCTGGCGGCGTGGAACTACTTCCAGTCCGTGGAGTCCCCGGAGAACGAGGAATTCATCAAGACCTGGCAGACCTTCACCAAGAACGACAAGCGCGTCACCAACGACCCGATGGAAGCCACCTATATCGGCTTCAACATGTGGGTGAAGGCGGTCGAGGCGGCCGGCACCACGGATTCCGACGCGGTGATCGACGCCATGCTCGGCGTGGCCGTGCCGAACCTGACCGGCGGCTTCGCGGCCATGATGTCGAACCACCACATCACCAAGCCGGTCCTCATCGGCGAGATCCAGGCCGACGGCCAGTTCGACGTGGTCTGGGAGACCCCCGGGCTCGTGGTCGGCGACGAGTGGTCGGACTACCTGCCCGATTCCAAGGATCTGATCTCGGTGTGGCGGGCGCCGCTGTCCTGCGGCAACTTCAACGTCAAGACCGGCAAGTGCGGCGGCAAGGGCGCCTGATCGCGCTCCTCCGGGCAGCGTCCGGGAACCTCTTCACGTGAACCGGCTTCCGGCTCGCGTGAAGAGCATGACGGGAGTGTCGGTCCCGAAGATCCGGGATCTCTGTCCGGGCGCTCCGGCGCGCGGAAAGGGCGCTCTCCGTCCGTTTCCATCTTTCCGTGTGCCGCGCGCTCCGCCGCTGCGGCACACGGGCGATTGCCTGTCGCCTGACTGCCGCGCCCTCCCGTCGCGGTGACGCGCAGGCGTACCCGCATCCGGAAAGGCGGGGTCGACCGCTCCGGATCCGGACCGACTGCGGCCGACCGCTCTCCCGGCGCCTCTGTTTCCATGATCCGCCGGCGCGCGGAAAGGTGGCCGGGTTCGTGCATGGTGCGGCCGGTCGTTGCCGCATCATACCAGGCGCACGAAGTGCTGACCGCACCGTGCGCCTGAAGGACAGCAGATTTCTCATATGCCCCAGGGACATGAGAAATCTGCATCAGAATACCAAAGAGTCCTCTTCGAGGATCTTTGGTATGACACCAGGCGCACGAAGTGCTGACCGCACCTTAGCGCCTGAAGAGCAGCGGATTTCTCATGTGCACCAATGGCACGAGAAATCCGCACCGGAATACCAAAGTCCTTTCAAGGGCCCTTTGGTATGACCATCCCATTCCAGCCCAGGGGGAGTCGGAAGCTCGTGTTGATCCGATTGATCCGGCCGCTGTCCCGTGCCGCACTGGCGCGGCTGATGCTTCTTCTGGCCTGCCTCATGCTGGCCCCGACCGCAGTCCGCGCCGATCCGGCGGCCCTTGCGCCCCTTGTCGAGGCCCTGGGCGGCGGATCCTTCGATGATACCGAGAAGGCCGTGACGGCGCTGGGGGCGCTTGGCGATCCGGCGGCGGTTCCCGTCCTGGAGGCGCTTCAGGCCGGACAGCTCGGCCTGCGCAAGGCCGACCGGCGCGTGGTGATCCAGCGCGAGGAGGGCGGGGCGACGGTTGCCGTCGATCCGGTCACCGGCGAGGTGCTGGGCCCGGTCGGGCGGCGCGATGTCGATCGCATCCGGGTCAACAACCGGCTGCGCGGCGCGATCGCCGGCGCCATCGGCACGCTGACGCTGGGGGCGCCCGACGCGGCGACCCGTCTGGCGGCCGCCCAGTCCATGTTCCGCACCCGCTCCCCCGACAGCCTGCCGGCCCTCGATGCGGCACTGGCGAAGGAGACCGACGCCGGCGTGCGCCAGGCCATGGCGGAGGCC